>JAHFUH010000363.1 GCA_023265215.1 Acidobacteriota bacterium | reverse complement strand
TTAAGCGGGAAGTGGAAATTTCCAAGCTCAACGTCGAGATCAACAAGCAAATCCAGGATAAAATCTCGGGCCAACAAAGGGAGTTTTTTCTCAAAGAACAACTGAAAGCCATCAAAAAAGAGCTGGGTCTGGAAAAAGAAGGGAAAACAACCGAAATTGAAAAATTCCAGGAGCGGCTCAAGGAACTTAAGCTCCATCCGGAAGCCCAAAAGGTTGTGGATGATGAACTGGATAAATTTCAGCTTCTGGAGCCCCATTCGCCCGAGTACACGGTGTCGCGCAATTACCTGGACTGGCTCACCTCGCTGCCTTGGGGAAAATTCAGCCAGGATTCCTACGACGTGGATAAAGCCAGGAAAATCCTGGATCGGGATCATTACGGCCTTGCAGATGTTAAAGACCGGATCCTCGAATTCATAGCGGTTGGAAAACTAAAAGGCGATATTTCCGGATCTATCCTGTGTCTTGTCGGCCCCCCAGGAGTAGGGAAGACTTCGGTCGGGAAGAGCATTGCGGATGCTCTGGGCCGACGCTTCTACAGATTTTCCCTTGGCGGGATGAGAGACGAGGCGGAAATCAAAGGACACCGCCGCACCTACATCGGTGCATTGCCTGGAAAGTTTCTTCAAGCAATGAAAACCGTCGACACATCCAATCCGCTTATTATGCTCGACGAGGTTGACAAGATCGGAGCGTCCTTCCAGGGAGATCCTGCTTCAGCCCTTCTGGAAGTGTTGGACCCGGAACAAAACAACAGCTTTCGAGACCACTATCTTGATGTTCCGTTCGATCTTTCCCACGTCCTGTTTGTCGCTACCGGCAACCAACTGGATACGATTCCCAGAGCTTTGCTCGACCGAATGGAAGTGATTCGGCTCTCCGGCTATATTACAGAAGAAAAGCTCGAAATCGCACGCTGCTACCTAATCCCCAAAACTATAAAGAGCCATGGCCTAAAAGAAGGCCAGCTCGTGATCCATAAAAACGCCCTGAAGCAGATCATCGAGGATTACGCCCGGGAATCGGGAGTGCGCAACCTCGAAAACCTGATCAAGAAAATTGCGCGAAAATCGGTCATGGAAATCGTTCGGAATTCTGAGAAAAAGATTGTGGTTCAGAAAAAGAATCTCGAATCCTTTCTCGGAAAGCCGGCGTTTGCCGCGGATGAAATGTTCGGAAGTATCCCAGGAGTCGTCACCGGCCTCGCCTGGACAAACATGGGGGGGGCCACGCTGCAGATTGAAGCCACGGCTGTGCTCAGCAGGAATAAAGGTTTCAAGCAAACGGGACAACTAGGAGCTGTCATGGTCGAAAGCGCCGATATCGCTTATTCCTATGTGATGGCCCACCTGAAAGATTACGGGGTAAAGCCGGATTTTTTTGATGAACGCTTTGTGCACATTCACGTCCCGGCGGGCGCCACTCCGAAAGACGGGCCTTCAGCCGGAATAACAATGGCGACGGCTCTTCTCTCGATGATTTTGAACAAACCTGTTCGCAAGCGAATGGCAATGACTGGAGAGCTGACTTTGACCGGCCAGGTTTTGCCGATCGGCGGCGTAAAGGAAAAAGTGATTGCCGCGCGCCGATCCGGCTGCAAACGCCTGATTTTTCCCGAGGCGAACAGGAAAGATTTCGACGAGCTTCCCGATTATCTGAAAAAGGGATTTGAAGTTCACTTCGCGGGCCGGTTCGAAGATGTATACCAATTTTCATTTTGACATCAGCCGGGCAAACAGATTGTGACGACCATAGTAGTTGGAGGACATGCGCGCAAGGTCGGCAAAACCTCGGTGGCGGCGGGCCTGATCTCCGCGTTTTCGAACCTCCCGTGGACCGCGGTGAAAATATCCTCCCACAAACATCCGGGCTTTTCCGGGGCGGGTGATTGCGAGATATTCTTTGAAACCAGCCGCCGGGGCGATTCCGACAGTTCGCGCTACCTTTGCGCCGGGGCTTCAAAATCTCTCTGGGTGCGCGCAACAGAAGAAAATTATGGCGCAGCCGTGCAGCAGCTTCTGCCGATTATTCAGTCGGACCCTTTCCTGATTATTGAAAGCAACCGTATCTTGGATTTCATTGAGCCCGACCTGTGTATTATGGTCTTGAAATATGATGTCGAGGATTTTAAGGATAGTGCCCGCAAAATGATTGCAAAAGCGGATGCGGCGGTTGCAGTGAATGGCGATTCCTTATCGCCCTCGTGGGAAGGTATTTCCGAGGCTCTGGCACGCATCCCGATATTTACAACGCCCGATCCGCAAGCTTTGCCTAAAGAACTGATTAATTTCGTGTCTTTGAGGCTTTGAGTCCCGGGGTGATTTTGTAATCACCGGACGTGAGATTGTACAAAATTGACAATTCCCTGCAGGGAGCTGCCGGGAGGAAAGATTTCAGAGATCCCGATTTCTTTCAGCTTCGAAACGTCGCGATCCGGGATAATTCCCCCTGCAAAAACCAGGACATCATTCATTTTGTTTTCCTGCAGTAAATTCATAATCCGCGGGAAGAGATGCATATGGGCGCCGGACAATATCGAAAGCCCCACGGCGTCGACATCCTCCTGCAGCGCCGCAATCACGATCTGCTCGGGCGTTTGGCGCAACCCAGTGTAGATTACTTCCATCCCGGCGTCCCGCAATGCGCGCGCAATAACTTTCGCGCCCCGGTCATGACCGTCCAGGCCCGGCTTGGCTACAAGCACTCGAATTTTCTTCTCTTCCATGGTAATTCCTCAGAAGCAGGTTTCCGATCGTTTCCCCGTTGCTGAACGGGAATGAAAAAGTACTCCAAGGGCCAGTCAATGAATAACGTTTGTACTTTGCTGCCGGCTCGCAGGCCTGCGGCGCCGGGCGGGCATCTGCTGCGTTCCCGCTCCTCGACGATGATACCACATCGCCTGCGTCGCGGCGCCTTGCATCTGCCCGCCCGGTGCTCGCGCCAAAGTGCAAACGTTATTCATTGACTGGTTCTAACTGAAGTCGGGCTCGTGATACTCGCCAAAAATCGAACGCAGAGTGTCGCACATTTCGCCAAGCGTTGCATAGGATCGGACGCAATTGAGAATAAACGGCAAAATGTTATCCGATCCGGCGGCGGCTTTTTTTAGATCGGCAAGGTTTTTCCGGACAAGACTGTGGTTCCGATTATCCCGCAAAGCCCGCAAATTGGCACACTGGCGCGCGGAAGCCTGCTCGTCAATCACCAATCCATTGACAGGCGCGGATTCTTCCGCAGCGCATTCATTGATGCCGATTATAATCTGTTCGTTACGCTCAATTGCTTTGGCTTGTTCGTAGGAAGCCTGCTGAATTTCGCGCTGAGGGAATCCAATCTCGATGGCTTCGATCATTCCGCCCATCGCATCGATCCGGTCGAAATATTCCAGGCAGGTATTTTCCAATTCATTTGTGAGCTTTTCGACAAAATAGGAGCCCCCCAGTGGATCCATTGTGTTGGGGACGCCGCTTTCGCGCGCGATGATTTGCTGCGTGCGCAAGGCCAGCGTTGCGGATTCCAGCGTGGGCAATCCCAGGGTTTCATCCAGGGAATTGGTGTGCAGGGATTGTGTTCCTCCCAGCACCGCGGCCAAAGCCTGCAATGCTACCCGCACTGCGTTGTTGTAGGGTTGCTGCGCGGTCAGCGAAACTCCCGCCGTCTGCGAGTGAATACGGCAGAGAAGGGAGTTCGGATTTTGGGCATGAAACCGGTCCTGCATCACGCGGGCCCAGATTCTGCGGGCCGCCCGGAGTTTTGCAATTTCCTCGAAAAAGTCATTGTGTATGTCGAAAAAGAAGCTGAACCGGGGAGCGAAGTCATCGACTTTGAGCCCGGCCCGGATGCAATGCTCCACATACTCAATGCCGTCGCGTAACGTGAATGCAAGTTCCTGAACTGCCGTGGAGCCGGCTTCCCGGATGTGATATCCGCTGATGGAAACCGTATTCCAGCGCGGCACCTGCTCCGTCGCGAAGGAGACAATATCCGTAAAAATCCTCATGGCGGGGCGAGGCGGATAAATGTAGGTTTTTTGGGCAATGTACTCCTTGAGCACGTCGTTCTGGATAGTTCCCGAAAGATCCTGCCACCGGACGCCCTGCTTTTCTGCCGCAACCAGATACATGCACCAGATCATGGCTGCCGGGGCATTCGTTGTCATCGAAGTCGTGACCTTATCCAGCGGAATGCCTTCGAAAAGAGCCTCCATATCAGCCAGGGAATCTATTGCAACGCCGCAGCGTCCGACCTCGCCCTGGGCAAGAGGGTTGTCCGAATCGTATCCGAAGAGAGTCGGATAATCGAACGCAACGGACAATCCCGTCTGTCCCTGTTTCAGAAGATATTTGAATCGTTTGTTGGTGTCCTCGGATGTGCCGAAACCGGCAAACTGCCGCATGGTCCAGAGACGGCCGCGATACATGCTTCGATAAACTCCCCGCGTGAAAGGGAATTCCCCGGGCACGCCCAGTTCTTGCGTGGGATCAAAACCGTCAAGATCCTCTGGCGTATACAGCTCTCGAATCGGATGCCCGGAAATGCTTCGTTTATTGCTTCTTCCATCTGCCGATTCGTTGGTTCCACGCATAGGATTGCCCGCAAAGGATGTTTGATTGCCTGTTTCGTGAATATTGCTCCAAAGTAGACCCGGCGTCTCGCCGTGTTCGACTCGCTGTTTAGAGAAGAGATAAGGCACGCGGCGAGACGCCGCGTCTACCTATTTCCTGCTTTGTCCTCCAGTTCCTGCGCTTTGCGGAAATATTCCAAGGCCGTATCATCCTGATTGAGGCTTTTGTAAAGAAGTCCCTTTTCTTTCAGGATTGAGATTTGACTGGCGGTTTGCTTGAAAGATTGGGCGTTGCGGTCGATCAAATGCAGCCCGATGGAAGGCTGGCCATTGCGAAGAAACTGGTCGCTGAGGACAAGCAGTTCCTTTAAAAGAAGCGATTCCTGGCCATCCGGCCATTTCAATTGGAAAATTTTGCATGCTTCCTTCTCCGCTTGATCGTATTCCTTTTTCTTGATCAGGAGCATGACGTACTCGTGCTGCGTCGCGGCCATCCTCTTGCAGTTATCCAAAGCCGCGGGTGAATCCGATTGGCCAGTGAGCGGCGCCTGAGTTCCCAGAAGCATCAATAAAATTGCAGTCAATACAACTCTGGCAGAACAGCAAGACGTCGCAGTCGGTTTCATCGGCCCTCCAACAGAAACGGATTATCTGCAGGCGTAAAATTCACCTCGATGAACGGATTGCCCTCGTAGGCATTTTCAAATCGGGCGCTGCTATCCGGCTTCGTCAAGACCGTTTTTACTCGAATCCGGGCATCCCGCTCCTGGGTATATTTTTCAATGTAGCTGTTAAGGATTCTTTCTTCATACTGCCGGTACTGCATGTAACCAAAGCCGAAAATGCCGAATGCCACCAGCATTGCAGCCGGAAGATACCAGCGCAGCGATAAAAAACGGAATTGCGGATTAGGCGCCTGCGCGGCGGAAATCCTCGCTTGCACAATTCTCCATGCATGAGGATTTGGATCTATTTCCCTGGTTTGCGATTCGATATACTCGGCGGCTTTGCGAAGGCTCTGCAGTTCGTCTGCGCAGGACGCGCATGCCTGGCAATGGCTGCGCACTTCCGCTGCTTCTACGGCATTCAGTTCCGCATCCAGGTAAGCAGTCAAATTATCGTCGCATTGTTTGCAATCCATGATCACACCTTAAGATATTCTTTTACCTGTTTCCGGACTTCCAAACGCGCCCTGTGAATGTCGGTCTTAACACTTGGAATACTGTGTCCAACAATT
>JAHFUH010000031.1:13837-19587 GCA_023265215.1 Acidobacteriota bacterium | reverse complement strand
GAGTCGGGGCAGATTATTATTCCAGGTACATCTTCCGCAGCAGTGCATGGTAAATCGATAGATTATTAGCGAGCATTCATTCAATAGGCGGGCGCAATGGTGGGGCTGCAACCAAATCAAATAGGGGAGCGTTCCCTCAGTCACGGCCCCGGCCGCGCTGGGAGGCCTGTGTCGTTTTTAGTATTTTCACTTTATCTGATATAGGGTGATGAAAGACGGAGCGCTTTTAGACCGATACACCCGTTGGATCGCTTTCTTGAAATCGCTGTCTTGGGCGTTGTAGATGTCGACGAACTGCTGCGGATTCCGATCAACCAGGGGAAACCAACTGCTCTGAATCTGAACCATTATCCGGTGCCCCTTTTGAAACTCATGAAATATGTCGGGCATTTGATAATGGATGCCTGTAATCTGGCCGGGGACAAAAGCCTGCGGATCGGAAAAGCTGTTCCGGAATCGTCCCCGGAATAGCTCTCCCCGTACCAGTTGCTGGTAGCCTCCCATGTGTACGCCGGCAGAATTCGGTTCAAAATCAGGTGCATCATCGGGATAAACATCAATCAGTTTCACCACAAAATCGGAATCCGTGCCTGTGGTCGAAACGTTCAGGTTCGGGATAACCGGTCCCGCAATTGTAATTTCCTTCTTCAGCACATCGGTTTCGTAAGTTAAAACATCCGCGCGCCGCGATGCAAAACGCTGATCTTCCACCATGTGCTCTCGCGTCATGCCGGTGGCTATTCCGTTGATGTAAGGGACCGGTTTCTGGGGATCGCTGACATATTCGTCGAATGCACTCGGGGAATCCTCCGACGGTTCATCCCAAGTAAGTTTGCCGCCGGCCTGCAGGTATAAATTCTGGGCCCTGGAGCTTTTCGGAGGCCATCGGTTCTCTTTTCGCCATTCATTGCCTCCCGTCAGAAAAACATATGCTTCCGGAAGGTCCGGATCTCCGGTCTCTTTGAGGAAATGCCGGAAGAAAGGAAATTCTATATCCTTGCGGTAAAAGGCGGATATATCGGATCCGAAATGAATATTTCCAAGAGATTCTCCATCCGACCGGGACCAGCCACCATGATACCAGGGGCCCATGACGAGTATGTTGTATGCCGCCGGGCTGGACGATTCTATTGCCTGGTAAACTCCCAGCGTTCCAAAAAGGTCCTCGGCATCATACCAGCCGCCAACCGTCATAATCGCAGGTTTTACGTTATTCAGATGAGGCCGGAGATTCCTCGATTGCCAGTAGGAATCGTACGAGGCATGGCTCATTATCTCGTTCCAGAATGGGATATCATTTTTAAAATATTTCGCATTGATGTTCGGCAGCGGGCCAAGCCGCAGATAAAAATCGTATCCATCCGGTGTTGGTAATTGAAAATAGGAATCCTGCTGAGTGGTCAATTTGGAGCGGGGGCGTCCGAAACCGGAAAGAAATCCAAAAGCGTGCGGCAGATATAGCGCCCCGTTATGGTGAAAATCGTCGCCGATGAACCAATCGGCAATGGGCGCCTGAGGTGAGACGGCCTTCAAAGCCGGATGAGCGTCGATAATGCTGCAGGCAGCATAAAAACCGGGGTATGAGATGCCCCAGATCCCAACTCTCCCGTTATTGTTCGGAATGTTTTTGACTAACCAGTCGATTGTGTCGCAGGCATCGCTGGATTCGTCTATATCGGTCGGGCCGTTTTTGTGATCTATGACAGGGGTCATGTTGACGAATTCGCCTTCCGACATCATCCTGCCCCGCACATCCTGGTATACAAATATAAAGCCGTCATTTGAAAAATATTCGGAAGGCCCCAGATCATTTGGAAAGTTTTTCTCTCCATATGGCGCCACGCTATAGGGCGTTCGGTTCAGCAGGATGGGATATTTTTGGGAAAGATTTTTAGGTGAATAGACGGCTGTGAACAGCTTTTTCCCGTCCCGCATCGGTATCCGGTATTCGCACTTGGAATAGCTGGATTGGACAGGACTCAGCCGCTGAGTCCATGCCAGCTGAAGCAACATAGCCGCAAGCAGGCCTATAAATGCGTATCGCCGTGCCTTCTTCATGCACTAAAACTAGCCTAACAGAGCCAAAGCCGCAAGCATGCGCATTCCTTTGGGCTCCTGGATCGATTTCGCCATGGAGCCCGAGATTGATCTGGCGCTCAAACTGGGTTACCGTAAATCTTTCAAAGAGGTGCCAATTTGAGCGAGACCAGGGCTTTTCAGGTTTTGAAGGAAATGTTTCAGGGAGGACGGCCGCTCGTCTATATCGCTACCTACGAGGAAGGCCGTGTCCGGATGCTTCTGCAGGAGGCGGCTCACCGGTTATTCTCCGAAAAGATGCCCATCTGGAGCTGGTCGCTGACATCCGGCATTCAGCGCCCGGACGGAAAAGCCGGCGAAAAACTTGGGCCGGAAGCGGTCCTTGATTTCATTGCCGCCCACCGCGAACCGGGAATCTTCCAGCTCAAGGATTTTCATGCGTTCTTTTCCGATCCGGCCATCCGGCGCCGGCTGCGCGATTTATATGAGACCTGTATCGATTCCGGCAAATTCATTGCAATCACTTCTCCGATTCGGGATATTCCAAACGAATTGAATCGTCAGATCGCACTGGTTGATCTGCATGCTCCCGACCTGCAAGAGCTGCTTGATTTTCTCCGTCGGGAAATCGCCGTGATGTCGAAGCGCGCACCTTTAGAAGTGAATGAATCGGATTTATATGCATTCGCCCGAGCCCTTCAGGGTCTTACACTGGATGAATCTCGCCACGCGCTTCGTCGCGGTTTTGCAATCTCCGGAACGCTAAGTGCCAAGACTATTCCTCACCTGCTGGATGAGAAAAAACTGATCGTCAACAGGACAGGCCTGATTCAATATGTCGCCGACTCCACCACGATCGACCATGTCGGTGGGCTTGAACACATGAAGAAATGGCTGCTCGAACGTCGGAAGCTGTTTTTGCAGCGGGAAAGCCTTAATGTGGACATCGTTCCAAAGGGGCTGCTGGTCATGGGTGTTTCAGGCTGCGGGAAAAGTCTGTCGGTTAAAGCAATCGCTTCCTGCTTTGAGCTTCCTCTCTATCGAATAGAAATGAGCGCCGTGTTTTCGGGGCGGCATGGAAACCCCGACGCCGCTTTTGTTGAGGCTTGCCGCACGGTTGAATCCATTGCGCCCGCGGTTGTCTGGTTTGATGAAATCGAAATGGGGCTGACGGCTCAAACAAGTGAGTCCGGCACCAATATGGGACGAATTTTTTCGTTCTTCCTGACATGGATGCAGGAAAAAGCGAGCGGCCTGTTCGTTGCCGCAACCGCCAACCGAATCGATCTGCTTCCGGCGGAAATGATCCGCAAGGGCCGTTTCGACGAGGTTTTCTTCATCGACCTGCCTACGGAAGAGGAGCGGGTGGAAGTGTTCAGGATTCATCTCGAAAAGAGAGGAGTGGATCCGAACCCAATGCAGCTGCATCGCCTAAAAAAAATCACACAGGGATGGTCCGGCGCCGAGATTGAGCAGTGCGTCATATCTGCGCTGACGCAAGTGAAACTGCAGGAAAAATCTCTAACCTTCGAGGATATTCATCAGGCCGCCCAGATAGTGATTCCTCTTTCAAAAACCATGCGGGAACAGGTGGACCACATTCGTTCCTGGGCCTACGACCGCGCCGTCCGAGCCTCTCCCCGCGAAACCAATCGGTAAATCCCGGAACTCCGGCGCTGAACCTGCAGGCCCAGGTTTCTCCGGTGAAGATCACGCACTCAAGAATTTCAGGGATTCTTCCGCGTAACAGCTTTTTCGCGCTATATCCACCGGCGTCCACATCGCCGCTACAATCGAAAACTCCTATTGGCGGCCTATCGGATCAGGTCTGTCCACATAAATCGATTGACAAGCGGAACTTTGCATTCATAGAATTCTCATAGTGCATTCACGTAAGGGGCTGATCATGGGATATCTGACGGTGCGCAATCTTCCAAATGAAATTGCCAAAGCGTTACGGGCAGAGACACGGCGGCGGGGAAAATCGCTCAATCAGACTGTGATTGACTTGTTAAAACAAGCTTTAGGCTTGGATTGGGATTCTCCAGGAATGAATGGTCTGGAGAAACTTGCAGGGTTATGGAGCCAGGAAGAGCTTGAGGATTTTGAACGCGCCACCGCGGTTTTCGAGCATATCGACGAAGAGCAATGGCGATGAACCGAGTGTGTCTGGACACCTCCGCATACAGCCATTTCAGGCGGGGGGAAGCATCTGTGGTCAAGATCATTGGAACTGCCCGATGGATCGGAGTTCCGTCGATTGTTCTGGGCGAATTGAGAACGGGATTTCTTATGGGAGGCCATGCGTCAAGGAATGAAGATGATTTGCGGCGGTTCCTGTGCCATCCAATGGTTAAAATACTGGACGTTGATGACGATGCATCTCGTATATATGCGGAAATTATGGTTGCGCTGCGCAAAACAGGAACACCGCTGCCGACAAACGATGTCTGGATCGCTGCAATTGCAGCTCGAGACAGCGCTGCTGTTCTCACATATGACGATCACTTCCTGCTGATCCCCCGTGCAGGATCAACCATTTTGCCCGGCTGATACACAAACTACCGGAGCATGCCGCGGAAGACGACGTTAGCGCTTCGTCTTCGGTTAAACCGCGGGCTAGCAGGAGGCCAGGTGAATCACATGAACGCCCTTTCGCAGGGCAAGTTCGAGCAGGTCTTCACGGCAGGTAAAAAGCACAAGCTGGCGTCTCCTGGATTCATCCAATAGGATTTCGAATGCTTCCTCCAACCGGGTTCGGTCGTAAGCCGCAAACGGTTCGTCCAAAAAACAGGGGCAGGGTTCACTTTCATTCGAAATAAGATCCAGTATGCCGAAGCGCATGGCAAAATAAAGCTGATCCTGCGTCCCCCGGCTCAGATGCTCTGCTAATCGAAGTTCTAGAGTATTGATCTCACGCACCCAGACTTGAAAATCCGGATCGATTTTAACCTCTTCATATCTGTGGCCGCATAGCCGAAGGAAACGCTGTTCGACGCCGGAATTCAGCTGAGGCGCAAGCACCTCCTGCTGCTGGCGAGCTAGATTTTCCATTGTATCGAGCGCTATTCCCAAGGCCATTCGATTTTTTTCCAATTCCTCGAATTCCCGCTGCGCCGAGGCAAGGTCCTCCTCGATTTCGGAAGAAAGTCGGAAATTCTGAAAGGCGTTGTGAGTCCGTTCCACCGCCCGGGCATATTCTTCGCGAGCGCTGGAAAGCCTGGAAGAAATCCCCTTCTCCTCTTCTTGCGCCTCGGCAATGCTGGGAAGATAGGGAAGAAGCGGCGCATCGGATTCTGGACCTTTTTCCATTGACTGAAGGTTTGGCGCGCTCGCGCTTTGCTGCTCCAGCTGATCCAATTGATCCTTCCATTGAAGCAACGTCCTATTCCCCGCAAGTCTCTGGAATTCGCGGTTTCGGGAGGATTCCTTTTCCACAAGTTCCAGCAACTTCTGTCTCTTCTGGCATTCCAGGCGAAATTCGTCCGGAGCGCTAACATTTGCCTGAATCAACAGAGACTGAATCCGCAAGCATGCTTGTTCATATTCTTCGGTTAAAGCCGAATCCTTGGATTTAAGAGTTTCAGCTGTCTTCAGGCAGTTGCTGTATGTAGAATCCAGTTCACGGAACCGACGCAGGTTTATGCGTAGTGCATCTATCTGAAATTTCAGATTGCCGGGCGAACAGGAAAGCCCGACTTTGGCCAACCCGT
>JAHFUH010000031.1:3463-13827 GCA_023265215.1 Acidobacteriota bacterium | reverse complement strand
AACAGCTGATAAGTTTCCGCAGTTTGATTCTGGTGCAGCTCATATTGCTGCTCAGCCTCGGCAAGCCGTACCCTGAGATCTGCCAGTTTTTGCCGGTCCTGCTCCGTTTTTTTTGCAGCAGCTAAAAAGTCGTCCAGGTTCTGAAAGCCGGAGTCTGCAATTGTTTCATTAAGCGTGTTCCTCTTTTTAGAACCCGCCGACAACACACGACTCTGATCATTTTTCAGCTTGATTAGAATCTGCTCGGCCTCGCGAAACTTTTTGTGCCTCTTTGAAGCGCTAAATAACGAAATCACCGAGAGGACGAGGAAGCAGCCTGCCAATCCGCCCTCAAACAGATGATTCAATCCGATGTTAAATCCCGTCAGGACTCGCAATAAAGATGGAGTCGCGGCCATAAGCAGGAAGATACCTGCGATAATCCTACGATTCGACGCCGTCCGCTCAATGGCAATTGCGCCGGATTGTTCCCGGGCTATCGTTTCCCCAAGTTCCGAACTGTTTCGAGAAGCCGCCTGTTCCTCTTCCGCCGCCTCACGTGCAAAGCTCCGCCAATCGATATCGACTTCTGTCAACGCGGCAGCCAGCTCGCCAAGGCGCTTCTGGAGAGCGCTGATTTCATCATTCAAACGAGCAAGTTTCTTCTGGGATCCGTCTTTCTGAAGTGAAAGCCCGAGGTAACTGACAAACCATTCAATGATCTTTTCCGCGTCTGAGCCGGCGGCGAATGGAGCATAAATTTCAAGCCCCCGCCTTTCGGTTTGCACCTGCGAAAGCTGGGAAAGAGCCGATTCTTTTTCGGACCGCACCTCGTCAATGCGAATCGTAAGACTGTCCCGCGTGCTTATCCGTTGATTCAATTCCTCCAGCCTGTCCGCCGGGAAATCCGCTCGGGCGCCGAGCGATTCAATCTCAATCCGCAGACCGGCGATTTCATTTTCGAGGTCTTCCAGAGATTGGATTCTGCAGGCCATCTCCTTTTTGCGAGCAGTCATCAGGATTGCCTGGGCCCGGGAAAGCTCGCGCTCCAGCTTCGCAATCTCATCCGCAATTCTATTTCGTTCCTCGATCCAGGCCTGGCACAAAATCCGCCTTTCTTCCAGAGCATCGCGCTCGGATCGAAGTGCTTGGACCTGGTCCTGAGCCTGCTTGTAGGGTCTTGTTGGGGCGCGCTCCGAGCCAATAGCGTCCAATGCATCCTGGATGCTTGATAGGCTGCGTCGAATCGAAAGCTCTTCATCCCCGGACTGGGCCAGATTCGCGATCCTGTCTCGAATGGTCTCGTGGCCTTGAATTTCCGCAACCTTGTTCTCCCGGATTATCCCGACCGACTCAAAGAGCTCTTTCGGCATACCGAAATGGTAGCGGGCAAAAAGGACGTCTCCGTTGCGCTGCTGCTCGTATTGCCTGGTTATGTCTTCTCCGCTCGAGGTTCGTATTTCGATGCGATTTTCATCTTTGCCGAATGACCTGTGAATTTCCAGCTCTCGGTCATCGGCAAGGCGGCACCAGAGAATTCCGCCATATTCGGACCCGTGCCATGGCTTGTACTGCTCCACCCATGGGTCGAGCCGCCTTTGTATTTTCAGGTCTGAGCGCAATTGGCCATAGAGGAGGCTGACAAGAAAGCGCTGCAGCGTGGATTTGCCACCCTCATTTGCGGCAAACACCACATTGAGCCCGCCCTGGAATTCGAATGAGCGGTTTGTAAGTTTTCCGAATCCGAGTATATGACTGCGCGTGATGATCACCGGAGCCTCACTTCGCGCCCGCTAAGCGCCTGAACTCCGTAAAGACGCGCGCGCTCCAGCGTCTCACGTTCGGGCTCCGGTGCAGATGCCAAACGATCGTTCAGAATGCGCACAAATCGCCCTCGCAAAGTCTTTTCCTGGGCAATCGATTCGAAATCCAAGGCCGGGTGGGTTTGATCCACCCATTGTATGTACAAAGCCTCGTCAGCCAGTCTCTCCTGGAGTTCCGGAATTGAGAGATCCAGTTTCGGATCCACCGATCCGGCAAGCACAATTTTGAGAATGGTTTTTGAATCAAACACGCAGCCCCGGCTCTGCAGGATTGCATCGAACACCTGCTCGCGGGTGGAAAATGAATCGCAATGGACGGTCAGCGAATTCAGTGCATATTGGTTGCAGATTCGGCTTTCGAGTTTTAAAACCCCGTCGATAATTTCTCCGGTAAGATAGCCGCATGGTCCCTCTTCATCCCAACCACGACCTTCCGGAATCCCGGAATACCATACCTGAGCGGCGTCTAAGGAATTTGGGATCTGGTGCTGCTGGTGATAGTGGCCCAGCGCGCAATAGCGGATATTCTTGCCGGCAATTTCTTCGATAGCGAAAGGTCCATGTTTTGCCTTGCCGGCGGGAACCCCGCTCAAATCAGAACCATGGGCGAGCACAATATTGAAAAGGTCTCCGGGAAGAACGTCGAGCTTCTGAAAAGGCCGGTCATCAAGCTGAGCGTGCGCAAAGCCAAAACCAATGACCCGAATGCCGATCTGGCTCAATTCAACGGCCTGGAACTCCTCACGGTCGAAGATGTGGACGTTTTTCGGCCAGGTTTCCTCTTTGTATGGAGATCCCTTAACATAAGGATCATGGTTGCCGGGAGAAATGAACACCGGCGTGGACGCAAGCGCGTCAAACTGCTGTTTCAGAAACTCAATTGTATCCGGCGTCACCCGTTCCGCTTCGAAAAGATCCCCCGCAATAAGCACAAAATCCACTTCCCGGCCACGGGCATCCTCGAGGATGCGTCGAAAAGTTCCGCGGATCGCTTCTCTCTTGCGATCGCCCAGACGGGAGGGGAAACAGGATCCCGAAAAACTCGTATCCAGGTGAATATCCGATGTATGAATAAAGCGAACAGGTTTCATGGAAGCCTCTTTTTATCCCCTCGCTTTGATCCTGGCAAGACAAAAACAACCGCGCTAAGGGCATCAAGCTGCCAAGATGTGAGCCTGTAACAGATAAATCGATATTTCAAGGAAACGATTATTCCAAACGCGGAAAGGCTCAAACCGGTGTCATGTTCCGCTTCTCCAACAGTATTGACCATCACAACGATATTTTTATAGGATTACCGCTTTCATCGATCACTGGTCCCCGTATTTCGCAGGTCCCAAAATATTCCCTATCCGAGGAAAGGGTCCCTCATGAATGGGAAACTCCGAAAGCGGCAAGCTCAATGGTGTGACCCGGCGTGCCAACACAAAACCAGTGTCCCAAAATCATTCAGAATCTTCTGGACCAACGAATTGTCGCCCCTGATCTCCTCATAGCGCAGGTTGAGCCGTCCAGCTACGAGCCAATTGATAGATTACCCACCCCTGCCAAACAAAACTTCAATCCGATATTTTTCATTGTTGATATAATTGCAATTCACCTTACGGTTCCGACGAAACCGAAATGCCGGACATCGATCTCAAAACGCGGAATAACTGGCCAGGCATCAGGAATATGAAAGCCCGGCAGCCTTGATTGAATAGTAAACAAAGGAGGACTGGCAACGTCCCTCCTTCTTGATCCGTCAGTTAGCGGATGATTCAGATATGGAGGTCTCATGTTCAGAAATTTGATGGTATTGTGGATGAGCGTATTGGCTGGAGGACTCATCTCTGCTGGCGCCCAAACGAAGCTGCCGCCTCCCCCACCCGGATTCAAGGTGATTGCGGATTCGCCGTCAACAACGGCGATGCGCGCTGCCGGCGTGATGGATATGCTGCAGGCGGAAAAGCCTAATGATGACTGGCCGGGGTGCATCGTGGACCCAAAGGTTGCGTTCAAGGCGAGTTGGACGAACAGTCCCGGGGCGGAGCAGAACGTGAAGATGATGCTAAAGATGCCCGAGGAGCCACCCGCTTTCTCGATGGGAACAAAAACGGAGCCTGCAGGCAAACAACAATACAAGGGCGGGGCACTCACATGGACGAAGAAAACGGTAATGGCAGCAGGCACAGCTTCGGCCAAGTGTCCCGGTAATCAGGTGATCCTGTACGACGGTTCCTGGGTAGGCTATTCGAATGGCAAGTTGCTTGGAGTGGCAGTCACCAACCTGTATGGTCAAAAAGAGGCTGGTCAGGCTTGGTTTGATCCGTACATCGACAAACTGCTTGTGGCTGTTTCCAATTCCAAATAGTCGTCTTGGGTGTTGATTGCCCCGTCTGGGCTTCCATTAAATTTTGCTGCAGGAAGGGGCCCGCGCAGGACACGCGGGCCCCGTATGCGCTATTGTTTCACTAACTCAACGCGCCGGTTTTGAGCACGCCCTTGCGGAGTGTCATTGGAATCGATAGGTTTAGTGGAGCCCAGTCCCGCAGAACTCAAGCGCGAAGCATCCACTGCGAACTGGCTTACCAGCACTGCCCTGACCGCTTCGGCGCGGCGTTTGGACAAGTCCATGTTGTGGGTCGCATCTCCTACAGAATCGGTATGCCCTTCAATCAGCAGCTTCAGATTGGGATTTGTTTCGAGTGTGCGCGCGATCTGTTTAATCACCGGCCCCGACTCCGGTTTGATCACGTCGCTGTCGGTGTCGAATAAAATGCCGCGAACGATGTAGCGACCCGAGGAAGCGATGACCTGGCTGAAATCCGGCGTAGATTCCGCGAACCGCACTGTGCGATACCCAAGCGATGGGTTCGCACCATTAAAACTATCTGCCATTTCGACGCTGTCGATCGGCGGCATATCCACCTGGTTGAAATCAAGCTGCTTCTCTCCGTTGACATAGCTCCGCATCCGCCCGTTCTGCACCCACAGGGCCAGCTTCACCGGCTGGTCTAAATTCACCGTCACTCGTTTCCGCCCCAGTTCCTGGAATGGTGCCCTCAGGGCTACAACCAGGTCCAAGTATTTCTCTTGAGTTTGTACGGCCAGCCACCAATGCAGGATCTCCTTGCCCTTGGAAGAAAGTATCAGAGTGGAATCCGCGCGGCCCTTCCCATCCAACTTGATCACGATTTCGTATGTGAAGTTTTTAGGAAGAGTGGTGAGGTTGGGGAACAGCGATCCTTTCGCCTTTGCGGTGAGTTGTCGAATACCTCCCCCTTCCATCAATTCGGGGGAAGCTCCACGGACCTTGAAGTGCGGCGGCGCATCCCCCGCGCTCATGTCGGTGAAGTCGTCGAAGAAAACTGTATTGTCGCCGGGAATAAACTCGTCCTTCAACAACGTGAAATTCGGCTGGCCGCCGGCCGTGCTCTGCAGAGTGGCAGCCGGAGCGGGAGCAGCGGGCGGTGCGGAAGCAGACGCAGGCGCGGCGGGCTGGCTTGCAGTCAGGCTTGCCAGCGCAGGGCCGGAGCGCGAAGAGGCGCTCAACATGAACTTGCTTCCGGGATCAAACCGCAGGTTCGGGGCGTCAGCCGATAGCTTTATAGCAGCGCCGGCGACCGCTTCCGCTGCGCCGCCGACCTGCGCGCCCTTATTGCCCGCAAGGCCTCCCAGAGTTCGGCCCAGGCCCCCAAATCCCGAGGATTTGTTTGAATTGCCGGTCCGGCCGATTACCCGGCCATCTTCGTCCACATTCGCTCTTCCTTTGGAATTTGTCGCCGACTTGATTTTAGAGTTGATCGGGATAGCCGTCCCTCCGTGCCGCAACATATCAAAATCGATGTCGAGCACGGATTGCCCCCCAGCTTTCGAGCCGGAAGTCGACTCGGTAATCTTGCCTTCCACAACGTCGCCTTGAAGAGAAGCGGGAGAAACGACTCGAGCCGAGACCAGATCACCCTTGCGGCTTGTCTCCGTCCCCACCCTATTCATGAGTTCCACTTGAAGCTCGGTTTCCTGAGCCTGAGCAAATCCAGCAAAAAGAACTGTCATCCACACCCATCGTAATCTCATTTTCACCTCGCAACAGAATCCTGCACCCTGCTGATTTCAGCCTCGGTATAACAGATTTCCATAAGCGTGTCTATCCGCAAAGAACAGCTGCTGTTTAATAGGAACCTTCTTTCAGCGGCCCAGATCAAGTTCTTGATTATCTGGGCCGCTACGCGCACCGCGCGGAATACACAGGGCCCCGTAAGAACTACTGTTTCACTAACTCGACGCACCGGCTTGATTCTTGCCTTGTAAGATAGGAATACCTATAATTTAAAAACGATCTTTTGTCATTAGGTTGTTCTTGAAGTCAGCGAATTTTGGGTGGATAAAAAAGATAATTTTATTGGAAGAAATCAAATGAAAGCAGCGGTTTGTTACGATTTTGGGAAACCCCTGGTAATTGAAGATGTGGAAATCGATCCGCCGCGCAAAGGCGAGGTCAAGGTCCGGGTGGCTGCTACAGGCATCTGCCACAGCGACATCCATGACATCAAAGGCGAACTGCCCGGGCCGTTGCCTTTTGTGCCCGGACACGAGTGCGCCGGACATGTGGTTGAAACCGGAGAAGAAGTCGTTTCTGTGCAGACAGGCGATCCTGTAGTGGTGACTTTCATCCCCCACTGCGGCAAATGTTTCTATTGCACCAGCGGATTCCCCCATTTGTGTCAAGCTCAATGGCCATTGGACACAGAGACCCGTCTGCGCAACCACGAGGGTCGGCCGCTGATCGCCAAGGCAAAAACCGGGGCTTTTGCAGAGTACGTTGTCGTTGAAGAAAGCCAGGTCGTCAAAGTGCCCGTCAATATACCTCTGGACAGAGCAGCACTGCTGGCCTGCGCGGTAATTACCGGTTTTGGGGCGGTGGTTAGCCGTATGCAGGTCAAGCCCATGAGCAGCGTAGTTGTAATAGGCTGTGGAGGAATCGGGTTAAACGCGCTTCAAGGCGCCGCCTTCGCCGGCGCTCATCCCATAATTGCCATCGACATCCTGGACCTAAAACTGAAGGCGTCCATGGCTTTCGGAGCGACCCATGCAATCAACGCAGCTCAATGCGATCCGATTGGCGCGATCAAACAACTTACCGGAGGCCTGGGCGCTGACTATGTATTCATTACGCTGGGCAGCTCTCAAGCCATCCGGCAGGGTTTCTCGATGACAGGCTCTCGCGGCGCTGCCGTTATTATTGGCCTGCCTCCGGTAAAGGAAAGCCTCACCCTCTCGCCCCTTGAGTTTGTACGTGATGAGCGCAGCCTGACGGGCTGTTTTATGGGTTCGGTCAACCTCGGCATTGATATTCCGAGGCTGGTTTCTCTCTATCTTAACGGCAGATTGAAGCTGGACGAGCTGATCACTGGCCGCTACCCGCTGGACCGGATCAATGAAGCTATCGCTTCCCTGGAAAGCGGCGAAGCGTTGCGCAACATGATTATTTTCAATCCGTGAACCCACTCAGAATTGTTTTGCTAGAAGCAAGGAGCCAGGAGCCAGAATTTTAATCAATATAGCTTGAAACTCCTTGGAGAGCATTATCAGATAACGCATCTGCAGAGTCCCAATTTCAAGAAGTCAGCCGCCATTCGAGCCCTTCCGGCTTCCGGCTTCCATATCGCGCTGCTTTTTAGCGGCATATCAAGGGCGCAGCCCTTGGCTAATTATTATCCATCACCAGCAGCTTTAGCTGGGTATATTCCTCCAACCCGAATACTGAGTTTTCTTTGCCGAAGCCGCTTTCTTTAAAGCCGCCCCAGGGCGTCTCAGAGCTGACAAACCTGTCGCTGTTTATGGCTACCACTCCGGCGTTAATCCGTTCGACCAGCCTCATCCCCCTGGCCGTGTCCTGTGTCCAAACCGAAGCACAAAGCCCGTAGATATTGTCATTGGCCATATCAATGACTTCATCGTCTGAAGAAAACCGCGTGAAGCAGGCGACCGGGCCAAAGATTTCTTCGCAATATATTTTCATGTGCGGTCTAACCTCTGAAAAGACCGCAGGCATCACAAAATAGCCCTTGTCAAGCGGAGGCTGGTCCGGCCTCTTACCACCCAAAAGGAGTTTGGCCCCCTCTTCCACGCCGGAACGGATATAGCCTTCGACGCGCTCCCTATGCTCAGCGCTGACTACGGGGCCCATATCGGTTTGTTCATCCCAGGGATCGCCAACTTTAATTTTTTTCATGCCCTGCAGATATTCCTGAATAAACTCATCGTAAATTCGCTGGTGCACATAATATCTGCCCGGAGAAGCGCACACCATCCCTGTATTGTTGCAGCTTGAGGCAACCCCCCTCTGCGCCGCTTTTTTTATTTCTGCATCTTCCAGGACAATAAAGGGATTTTTCCCGCCCAGCTCCATCTGGGTGCGCTTTAGGGTGCCACTGGCGACAGACATGATTCGCTTCCCAGTCTCGGAGCTGCCGGTGAAGGAAATGAAACGGACCCCCGGATGAGCGGCCAGCGACTCACCTACAGTGCCGCCCGGGCCGGTAACCACGTTGATTACGCCTGCGGGAATATCCAGATCGCTCAGTATTTCCGCCAGCTTCAGGGTCACCATCGAATCAATGGCGGACGGTTTGATAATGCAGGTGTTGCCTGTAGCCAGGCAGGCGCCCATTTTTGAAGTCACCATCATCAACGGCGAGTTCCACGGGATAATCAGGGCGCAGACGCCAATCGGTTCGCGCTGTATACAGGACATTGTATGCGCACTGTAAGGCAAAGCGCTGCCCATAAGCGTCCGGCTGGCCTGTGCGGCATATTCCAGATTCATGCTTGAGATGTGTCGCTGAATCCTGGCCAGCTTGATCGGGGTGCCGTGGTCCAGCACCTCAATCCGGTTGATCTCCTCCTCGTGCTCCTTTAAAAGCCCTGCCATTTTCCAGATTAAGTCCGAACGTTCAGCCTGGGATTTTTTTGACCATATTGGGAAAGCCTGCTGTGCGGCCTCAACTGCCCGATCGATGTCCTCGCTGCCTGCCAGCGGTATTTCGGCTGCTTCCTCGCCGGTGGCCGGGTTGATTGCCCGGTAGGTTTTCCCGGAGAGAGCCTCCACCCATTCCCCTCCGATCAGCATTTTATATTTCAGCATGATTTCTCCTTGGTCGGCTTGCTTAAATTTTTTCTGCGGTCTGGCAG
Source organism: Acidobacteriota bacterium (assembly GCA_023265215.1). Classification (GTDB taxonomy): domain Bacteria; phylum Acidobacteriota; class UBA6911; order UBA6911; family UBA6911; genus UBA6911. The sequence goes on along the minus strand of JAHFUH010000031.1, from coordinate 4,849 downwards.
AAGGCAGAATAACATTAAAGCATGCCTTTTCAATTTCTTTCTCCATGCGATAGTGGACGCCACAAAGAAAACTGATAAAAGGGAATAAAGAGTGTATTCAAACAAATTATTTGATAAATAATGCCCTGGAGTCTGTCCGCAAAAATTGACCGTCCAGCGAATTTTCCAGGCAGGCGTGCAGGCTAAAATGTAAAGGCGATCTGACGCTTTTTGTTTCAATTATTTTGCTGCAGAGGAGCAATTGCCAATGTCTGAATCAAAATATTCCAAGCATGTTTTTACTGAACCCAAAGGCCAGATTGAAAGAGACGGAGAAATAATCTTTGACGGCATTTTCATGAAACCAGAAGTGCTGGGCGCCAAATGTCAGATGCTCTATTCTATTGTTTCCGAAGCTCATGTCAATGAAGCGACGCCTCATATCCACGATTTCCCAATTGTAATGAGTTTCATCGGCGCCAACCCGGAAAACGTCTACGATTTTGATGCGGAAATCGAGTTTTTCATGGGTGGAGAGAAACAAATTATTTCCAAGACTTCTGTCATTTCCGTCCCGGCCGGACTAGCGCACTGTCCTCTCATCTTCAAGAGAGTCGGCAAGCCGCTTGTCTTCCTGGAGATCATGCTCACTGACAAATATGAGAGAAGAGAGGTCGAATAGGAATTTCTATTCTTCAACTAATAAACTGTCCGTCCTATGCGTATGATTTCCCGCCGTGGGTCGCAAAATGGAAGACAGGCCTGGTGATTTTTAGGATATTAAGCGGACAGTGCTTGATCCCTGCCGGAATAGAGGCCAGGAAGCTTTGATTCATCAGGTTTCGCTCATTATCAATGTAAAACTCGATTTCCGCGCCCAAGTCATGAGGATTCTGAGGATCTGAACCGAAAAATCCAACAATTTCATCGTAGTCATGGGCATGAGGGTCTGGACTGGCGTCATCTTTTTTATCCGTGGGCAGGAACCATACCACTTCCACGTAATTGGCGCCTTCGATTACCTTGCTGTCCAGGTAGAACACTCGCGTCGTGTTTTTCGGGTCCAGATTGCCTCCCCATTTCGGAACTTCGATATTTTCCTTCAAATGAGTCACTATATATTTCCCATGAGTAAATTCGCCCATGACAGCCTCCTCTTGTCTCAGCGCCTGTTCCCTTAAATCGGCTTGGGAACATTTTACAAGATACCCTGAGGATAGGATAATAAAAGCACACCGCAGAGACGCTGAGATCGCAAAGATCGCAGAGAAATAAATTAAATCTCTGCGTTCTTTGCGTCTCTGCGGTGTGCTTTTATTGTCCTATCCCCGCGTGACTAACCGGTTACGCCGGCAGACTCTTTATTCTTGACATAAATCCTGGTCCTTCGTACCTTCTCTCGATGGT
>JAHFUH010000031.1:0-3453 GCA_023265215.1 Acidobacteriota bacterium | reverse complement strand
TTGTCTCAGCTCCTATTTCGAAAATGACTTAAACCAGAATCCATCGGGGTCGGGGTCGGCTTTTCAAGGCTTCGACCCCGATACCGACCCCGAATGCCTCAATATCGGCTTCCTCCTATTTTCATGCGTCCTGGGTGCACCCCAAGGCGCGTGAGCGCCTGTTCCCTTAAATCAGCTTTGGCACATTTTACAATAAACCCTGAGTCAAAAAAACGCAGAGCATTTATTCTTGACATCAATGCCGGGCCCTCGTAACTTCTCTCGATGGTTTGAGCTTCTGCATTCATATTCAAGAATAGCAATTTGGCTTTTCTGCCTATGGCCTTTTGAAAGAGAAAAAACATGAAGATCACAAAAATCGAATGCATCCCAGTTTCCATGAAGTTTGCGAAGCCAATGCTCATGTCCATCGGATCAATTCCAGCGGCCGACAGCGTTGTTGTCAAAATCCACACCGATGCGGGCATAACAGGCATTGCCGAGACTGGCGACACCTCGGTCTGGTATATGGGCGATAGCCAGGATTCTATTATGTACCTGATCAGCAAGGTCTACGGCCCTCAAATGCTGCTCGGCGAAGACCCTTTCAAGATCGAAAAGATCGTTGCCCGGATGGATAAAAGCGTAAAATTGAATCAGCATTCGAAAGCTGTAGTTGATTACGCCCTCCACGATCTCGTCGGAAAGGCGCTCCACACTCCTGTTTACAACCTCCTTGGCGGATTATCCAATGACAGAATCCCTCTCTGTTTTGTCATGTCGTCAGACACTCCGGAAATAGTGGCTGAAGATGGCGCCAAAATGATAAAGGCCGGCTTCCGCAGTTTGAAGCTGAAAGTGGGGATGCGCAGCCTGGAAGAGGATGTCGAACTCGTTGCCGCTTTGCGTGATGCCGTGGGCGGCAAAGTGAGAATCATGATAGACGCAAATGGCGGATGGCATTACAATCAGGCTCTGAATACATTGAAGAAATTAGAAAGATACGACCTCTTCCTCTGTGAGCAGCCAGTGCCTCGGTGGGATTTTCAGGGCTTGGCTCGCCTGCGCCGCAAAGTGGACATTCCTATCTTCGCCGACGAATCTGCCTGTGAGCTCAATGATCTGCTAAAACTAATCCAGATGGACGCTATCGACGGATTTTTCCTGAAGGTCCCAAAGGCTGGTGGACTTCTAAAATCCCAGAAATGGGTAAGCATTGCACAAGCCGCCGATCTCATGGTGATGTGTGGTTGCATGATCAACTCGGGCCTCGGCGCCGCCGTGGAAGCCCATTTCCTGGCAGCCACAGACTGGATGGGGCTGATTGAACAGGAGTCCATTGGCCCCCTCAATCTATACAACAGACTGGATACAGTTAATCCTCCATTAAAGAACGACCTGGCCAAAGTGCCGGTGAGATACGAAGCCGGTTATCTTTACCCTCCTCAAGGCCCAGGCCTTGGAGTAGAGTTGAATGAGGAAATCATCCCTTCGATTATTACTCCGGGGAAATGCCCCGTCGTTGTGAGTTAAGTGCAATTGGTGCCAGGCACCATTTACCCCATTTACACCTACCAATGACGATCAGGTGAGGTTGAAGGACTCAAGGTATCCCGGGATATGCGTTTTCCAGCCAAGGGACTGGTGAATTTGATTCGCCAGGGCCGTGCTCGATTCCACTTCTCCATGAACGATAAACGTCATTTTCGGCGGTTTTTTGAAGGTGCCAAGCCAGCGCATGATTTCTGAGCAATCCGCGTGGCCTGAGAACGCTTCCAAGCTGCGGATTCGCGCCCTCACAGGTATCATTTCCCCATGAATCTTAATCTCGCGCGCTCCATCTTTTATCAACTGGCCGCGGGTCCCGACCGATTGATAGCCTACAAAAAGAATAGTGTTCTTGGGATCCGGCAGCCTGTACTTCAGATGGTGCAGAATTCGCCCACCGGTCGCCATTCCGCTGGCGGACAAAATAATCGCGGGGAAACGCATATTGTTTATCGCCTGCGACTCCTCCCGAGTGCTGACAAATTGCAGGTTGGGACAAAGGACGGGGCATTTGCCCGTTTTCTTAAAAACAGCCTTGGCTTCCTCATCAAAATCCTCGATATGCCTGCAGAAAAGCTCGGTGACATGCTGCGCCATCGGACTGTCGACAAAAACCGGGAGATCGGGGATCATCTTCCTCGCTTTCAAGTCGCGTATGAGATACAGCAAAGTCTGGGTGCGGCCCACGGCGAATGACGGGATCAAAAGCATTCCACCTCGTTTGGCCGTCTCATTAATTACATCGGAAAGCTCCGACAGCGGTTCTTCATGAGGATGTATCCGATTGCCGTATGTCGACTCGACAAGGAGAAAATCCGCCTGATTTACAGGTTCCGGATCCCGCAGGATCAACGCGTCATACCGGCCCAGATCCCCTGAAAAGACAATGCGCAGAGGATTCCCTCCGTCTTTCAAGCTTATTTCAACAATAGCCGAGCCGAGAATATGTCCGGCATCGAGAAGCCGCATTTGGACTCCATCCGCAATCTCTTGATATTGGTCATAATCAACCGCACGCAATAATGGAAAGACCTGCTCGGCGTCCGCTTTTGTGAATAATGGCAAAGCCGGCTTATGCCGGCTAAAACCCATTTTGTTGGCAAATCGGGCGTCTTCTTCCTGGAGGTGTGCGGCGTCCAGAAGACTGATCCGACAGAGCTCGGCAGTGACCTGAGTGGACCATATTGGACCCTTAAAACCACCGCGCACAAGAACCGGCAACATGCCGATGTGATCAATGTGAGCGTGGGTTAACAGCACGTGATCTGCGGAAGGATGATTCTGAGACTCCTCCCAATTCAACAATCGTAGCTTTTTCGGTCCCTGAAACATCCCGTAATCGACCAGGAATCGGATTCCCCCGGCATCCACCAGATATTTTGAGCCGCTGACTGTCCCGGCTGCTCCCAAGAATTTAATTTTCGCCATAATGTTATCGCGGGTTGTAGAATTCTTTGCGGTCAATCGCCCCATTGTGATCGCGATCAAGCCTGTTGAAGGAATCTTCGGAATCCAGCCACTCGGCACGGGAGATGACTCCATCCCCATTGAGATCCAAATTATTAAACGTCTCGTTCCACCATCGTCCGTTAGGAGATAGCCACTCCTCACGGCTTATAAATCCGTCATGATTTGAATCCAGGTAACGGAAATCCTTTGCCTTGCCTGGCCATTCCGTCGGATCGATTTTGTTGTTTTTGTTGGCATCGAAACGTTCAAAGGCCGCAATCCGGCCCTGATCCTGAACTTTTTCTCCACCTGCCGGACGCGAGGCGCTCCGAATCTCATCCCGTGAAAGACGTTGGTCCCCGTTGGCATCCTGATCCATGAAAAACAATTCCCACTCTTGCATCGATAGGTAGCCGTCACTGTCACTATCGATTTTGCTGAGCAAAGAAGAACAATCCAATCCTTCCCAGTAAGCCC
>JAHFUH010000030.1 GCA_023265215.1 Acidobacteriota bacterium | reverse complement strand
GATCGACTCGATTAAGGCAATCCGGGAATATGAACTCCAGGTGATTCCAATCCAGGCCAGTCTTCAACAGAATCCGCAGGAAGTCGCCCGGTCTATGCGGGAACTAAGCCCCGATATTCTCATGCTCCGGCCGACCGTAAGAACAGCTGTTGGGAATATAGGAAATATCGCTGTATCTATGGCGGATCTGGATATTCCAATCATACTTGTTCCCGTAAATCTTGATCTGATCATGATGGATACCGATATGGTGGCGGCCATGCGAACAAGAGGCGCCATTGCCATCCTGGCGAATTCAGAAGTGCATGCCGTTGAACTGCTGAAGATTTTTGCGGTTCCACGGATTCTCGACGGCAAGCAGGCGCTCATTTTCGGCAGACCCTTTGACTCGACCAGCGTGCCCATGGGTAATTTAAACGCAGATTATGTGTATAGGAAAACGGGGCTCCGGATTCAATACCGGCCGGTCGACGATTTAATGCCGCTTCTTGAAAAAGTCGACGAAGCCGGCGCAATGAAGGAGATGGAACGCTGGAAAAAGGAAGCTGCCAAAGTCCTCGAGCCTTCCGACAAGACGATTCTTGATATAGCCCGGTTGTATGTCCTGCTGCGCACTCTTGTAGAAAAGGAAGGCTTGGCGGCGATTTCCATCGACTGCCTGAGTTTTTCGTTCAGCGGCAAACCTCCGCTGCCGCTTCCGTGCCTTGCCTTTACGAGGCTGCGGGATGATGGGGTTACGGCGCCCTGTGAAGCCGACGTGTGTGGGTTGCTGACTTCCATGGTTTTACAGGAAATCAGCCGGAAACCTGCCTATCAGTGTAATGTCGCCGAGGTGGATTTTCAGAAGTCGATTGCGGTTCTCCGCCACTGCGTTGCGCCGCTGCGGTTGATGGGGCGGGACGCTCCGCCGCTGGCGTACAATCTCCGGGACTATCACGGGATGGGGAAAGGGGCTACTCCGGAAGTTAAATTCCCGATGGGGATCGACGTCACGCTGGGATTGTTCAGCAAGGATCTTAAGAGTTTCGTTCTGTGGCCGGGAAAGACACAATCGAGAGTTAATGATATAGAAGGTTCTCCCATTGGAAATGCGCCGGCTTCCTCTGCAAAGGTGCGCAAATACTGCTCGAATCAACTGGCGGTGAAGTTCAAGGATATTGGTCGGTTGCATCAAAGTCTCGGAGGATGCCATCACGTGATGATTGCCGGTACTTATGAAAAGGCTCTCCGTGAAGAAATGATGCGGATGGGAGTCACCATCATCGGGCCGTCAGACATGTCGACCCCCGCATAGCGGGCCAAAAAGCAGAACGCCGCCCATCTGCTGCCGCATTTGCGGAATTATTGTAGAGAGATTACAGCCGTTGCGGGCGAAGCCCTTGGCTCGAAAGGATCCTGCGTTTTGCAGCGTTTGCTTTCACGATGTCGCAGGATACGGTCGACTGCGCGGGGATCCATAATAAGGGAGACGATGCGCATGCGGCCGCCGCAGGGGCAAAGGAGGGGATCCGCATCGAACCGATATGCCGCTGCCCGGGGCGGGATAATTCATTCACTCTTTTTCCGGACTTTTATGGCTTTCAGATCTCCGGTGGGACATACTGCCTCACAGGCGCCGCAGCCATTACATTTTAAAGGATCAACACCTGGAAAGGATTCATATGCTTCTTCATACCATCGGACCTTAATTGCCTCATAGGGGCAGGGCTGTATACAGGCGTGACACTCGCTAACGCCCCATAAACACAGGGCGGTGTCCACACTGGCCTTTCCTATAACGTACCTGTTTTTCTGCTCCAGGTTCAATCTTTGTAAGGCTCCACTGGGGCATACCGTTGTACAGGCATTGCATTTTTCGTTGCAGTATTCTTTTTCATACCGGACAACAGGCGCCAGCAATCCAAGAATCCCGGCCTGTCCTGTATCAGGATGGATAATCCTTGATGGACAGGCTCGTATGCAGTTGCCGCACCGCATGCATAGACCCGTAAATTCGTCCTCTTTAATTGCGCCCGGTGGCCTCAACGGAGCATCTTTGGATCTTGCCTGTCCGGTTTTTTGCGCCCACAGACTAAGCCCGATGCCGGCTGCCAGTGCAATGAACGTCCTCCTTGTCGCAGCGAGAGCGTAACCTTGAGAGGCCTTTTCTTTGGACTCCTTTTTTAGGAGTTTACTGCAATTTCTGCAAAAAGAACCTGCATTTTCCAGAAGGTCCTGTGTAGCGCCAAGGGGGCATATACGGGCGCACCAGAGGTCACCCGAAGTTAATGCTATCAAAATCAGCAGGACTATGCCGGAAAGGGAAATTATACCCGAGAGGATATCCGTTGCTTTGTAAACAGAAAAGGCATTGTTTAAAAACGCCAATGGGTCCATCCACAGGAAAAGCGGATAACCGACAATAGCACCTGCCGCTGTTAGCAAAGTGATGTATTTCCCTAAGGGAGGGCAGCCTTTCCACCAGATCTTAGAAGGCAATTTCATTCCTGAAACAGTGTCAAGGAGCAGTCCGACCGGGCATATATAGCGGCAGAACCACCTTTTCCGTGCCAGCGATATTACCGCAAAAACCAAACCCAGGATTGATCCCACCCAGATTGTTCCGCCTGACAGGATTGTACATAGTGTGATAAAGGAGCTTGCTTGAACAAATATCCTGGAGCTATCGATCCAGAAAGGGAAGGGCAATAACAAAAGAGTCGCCAGCAAAAAGCAACCCATCCTCACATACAGGAGCCTTTTATTCATCATTCCAGTAAAACCCCTCACCTCCAACTGAACCTATAAATCTATTCCTCCGCTCAGGTGGAGTGGTTCATTATTATACATAAAATTCTTCTCTAATAGCGTTCTTCAAAAACTAATGTTTTTGGATGGACACGAACTAACACCGGTAAGCCGCTGCCTATGGCGGGGCGAAAAGGCTCTGCCGTTCCGGCGTGCAATTGTGATTATGTTTTTAAACCGCAGAATATCGAACAAGGAATATCGAATGTCGAAGTCCTTGTCTCGTCCTAATATAGATTGACACTTGGAATGGAGAACCAAGTGGGGATGAAGGCAAATATGCGATACAGTGAGGCATTCAAGCTGCAGGTTGTGCGAGAAATAGAACAAGGTCGATTTGAGAGCTCTTGGGCAGCGGGGCGCGCCTATGGAGTGAAAGGCGCAGAAACAGTAGCTCTCTGGATACGACAATACGGGAAAGATCATTTGCTCCGAAAGGTAGTAAGGGTGATGAAAGCAGATGAACAGGCTGAAGTTAAGGCGTTGCGCAAGCGGGTACGGGATCTGGAACGGGCATTGGCAGATGCCCATATAGACCTGAAACTGGAGGCCGCTTATGTTCTGGATTTTGCTCCATATTGGGCGTCAGCCGACCGCTGCCGGACCTGCACAACTGACCCCCTCGGGGGGGGCCTTCATCAAGCCGCCCGCTATGCGGGTTGTAGCTGACTAACCGGGCAGGATTACACCCTGCTTTTTAAGGCTGGCCTGCAAAGCCCTTATATCAATTTTTCTGAGATCCACGCCGCTGCTTATAGATTGGGCCGCCGCAGTTCCAGCTGCCTGCCCAAGGCAGACACAATGGTGTATTAAATTGAAAGAGTCATTGATAACAGCATCGGATGAAAACGCCCGGCAGGCAACAAGCATATTGTTGATATTGCGCGGTATCAGACAGCGATAGGGCATGTACATTAAAGGATTTTTTTCATCCATATTCGGGAATACGGCAATGGTGTCCTTAAAAGGATCCTTTGTTTTCATGTCTTTTTCACTGACAACATAATCACCAACAACCCGTCTGCCGCCGCGGGTGCCAAGCTGCGAATTGGATAGAACTATGAAGCTCTTTTCAAAACCGGGAATATGCTTCATGTAAAAATCGTGTGTTATCAACATCTCCTTACGGCCTAAAAACTCTACCCGTGTAAGCTCCTCGACATCGTACTGAGATTTATTTGCGTATCGGGGAAAGCACCAGACCACATTCTGCTGGTTTTTCAGGTTGCTGGTCAGAAATCCCGGCGTTCCGCCAAGTTTTCTGACTTCGCGCATCTTTTCGGTTAGTTCATTGGCATTGGATTTTTTGTAATCCTCATATTTTTTCAGATCAACGTTATCTATCCAGTATGAAAAGGAAAGGTTTGACATCCTCAGGGTTTTATCGATTTGAGTCTCAAAGGCTGCCCCTGTATAAGGAAACAGGTCCCCATCGCCGGTGGAGTCAATGACAACCTTTGCCAGCACTGCCTGTCTGCCTGATTTGCTCTCAAAGATGACACCCTTGGCCTTGTTGCCCTCCATTATGGGCTCTGTCCCCCATGAATGGAGATATGTCTTAACATTTGCTTCTTTCATCATGTCCTGAAATAGGCACTTTGATATCTCCGCATCGATGTGCGCCGAATATCCTACCCTGTTGCCTGTTGCATAAAATGGGGAACGGTTTTTATAATAATCAACAAGTTTTTTATCGGTTGAACCCCAATGTTCCTTCTTCGGGTAATCAGCAGCCCCCCTGGCATCCAGCCTCTTTATCCACTCCTGAGTAATTCCGGCTATCACTTGTTTGCCGCTAATATCGGTCATGGCGGGGATAATGGTGACCAGTCCGCCGGTGCCCATACCGCCAAGGTGCTCATATCTTTCAATAAGAACCGTGTCTGCACCGCTCCTTGCTGCGGCCACAGCCGCGCCGATACCACCCGGTCCGCCGCCCACGACCACAACATCAGCTGTACGGCACACCTTTGTCTCACGGGCAGCTTCCCTGATTGTTTTGCCGGATATCTGTGTCGACTTGGGAGATTGGGCTGACACCGGAATCGTCATACCTCCCGCACCAATAGCAAAGGCTGCGGTGCCCTTTATTGCTGTATTCTTAACGAATTCTCTCCGGGTTATCCCGTTTTTCACTTCTTTGGATAATTTCATGGCAAACTCTCCTTATTGAAAACTCAATGCAGTTCTAATTAAGCTATTATTTTATCCGCTCTTTCCCCTTAGCCATGAGAAATAGGCATCGAATACCTTCAGCCTGTCCGGGGTAGGCACAGGTCGGGCGCCGGGTAGTATATCGAATACTATAGCTTTTTGATCGTGCGTTTAGGAAAAATAATTGGCATTTTTCCTAAATTCCTTCGGTATCAAAATCGTCCGGAATTCTGATTAGATGTATTGCCGCTGGTATACAATCTTCGGGACTATCGCGGGATAGGAAAAGGTTCTGCCGCGGAAGTTGAATTCCCGATGGGGATGGATGTAACGCTGGGATTGTTCAGCAAGGATCTGAAGAGTTTCGTTCTATGGCAGGGGAAGACACAATCGAGATTCAATGATATAGAAAGTTCTCCCATTGGAAATGCGCCGGCTTCCTCTGCAAAGGTGCGCAAATACTGCTCGAATCACCTGGCGGTGAAACTCTCGAAATATCCTGGGATGTTCCTGCATGGCAAGCCGGAACTCTACATAAACACCCGGTAATCCGTATGGAACACATTCGCCAGCCGACGGGCCATCTCCTTGCCGACGGGACGCTTGCCGTTCTCCATCTTCGAGAGATCCCCCTGCGTAACAACCAGCTTCCTGGCCAGTTCGATCTGCGTCATGTCCTCGCGCGCCCGGAAGCCGCGAATCACGGAACCGGTTTTACCATACTTCTTATAGACGTCTCTGAGAACATCGTCGGCGGGTACATTTCCCTCAACCTGATATTCACGCACCAGTTCCAAGATTGCCGCTGCACGGGATACCGGAACCATGAAACGCTCATTTGAGATCGATATGGCGACCTGGCTAGTACGGGGCATTTTCATGGGCGCCGACATAATAAACCTCCATCAATTCAATCTTCCGGTCCAAAACCTGCCAGCAGGCTACATAGGTCGGCCGTCCGGTCTTGAGGTGGCAGTGGTAGCAATCGGCGCTCCCCTTGAGCTTTCCGAAATGCCGCCACTCCGGTTGAGAGGGCCCTTCGGTTTCCAGTTCGGCCATGAGCGCTGCGACGATCAGCCTGATCTTCTCAGGCAGCCTCTCGTACTGCCTCTGCGCCTTGACGGTAAACTCAACCGCCCATGCCATGGCGTCGCCTCTCAATTTCAAGAATATAGCATATTATGCTATATAGCAACATTTCTTCTACTCATGGTGGCCGCTTGCACTTTTTACTCTTTGCTAGCTAATTCCTTCAGGGTTTTGTCTCGCCCCTCGGATGGAAATGCAAAGCTATTTCTTGGCTTCTTTCACAGTCTTAACGGCTTTTAAAGGATTGATTCCTCTTAGCACAGCGAGATCGACGGCGTCGGCCATCGCCTTGTAGCCGATCGTACTCGGGTGCAGATTGTCACCGGAATGATACCCATCACGAAAACGCTTCGGACGGCTGGGATCGCGGACGGCCTTATCGAAATCAAAGCAGCCGTCAGCTGCGCTGCTGGTCCGGATCCACTGGTTGACCGCCGCGCGAATGGCTTCCCCGTCCTCGGTGTAGTAGTCTGCGCCTTCATAGGGCAATAGGGTTGCGATGAATACCTTGATTCGGTGCTGGCGGGCGCGATCGATGATCTGCTGATAACCCGCGATAATATCCTGCGCACTGACCAACTCCTTGGCAAAGGGGGATTCCATCGATGCGGCGCTCTGGGCCGGATCGCCTGGACGCGGAGCAGGAGGCTTCATGCGAGGCCAGCCGATGTCGTTGATGCCCTCAAGAAGAATGATGTTGGCAATGCCGGGCTGCGCCAATACATCCCGATCGAGGCGGGCAAGCGTGCTTATGCCGGCGCCATCATGAAGCACGCGATTGCCGCCAATCCCTGTATTGACCACTGCCATCGCGGGCAAGCCCTTCTGAGCAGCCAGCCGGTTCGCCAGAAGATCCGGCCAGTCATTGTAATCTCCCTGTTTCGCGCCGACGCCATCCGTGATCGAATCTCCTAGAGCCAGAGTCGAGGTGATCCGGCTCGGTGCAAAAACCTCCAAACCGGAAAGAAAGAACCACGACGGCTTCGTCGTCGCGTTTGGTATTTCTGCCTTTGTTGTGAAGTCGCCTGGTTCCGAGAGATATGTCGGTTTTTGTCCAGCCAAATGAAAGGTCACATTGCCAACATTAGTCGGAAGGAAAATACTGACCGCAATCTCAGCAAAAGCCGAAAACTTCAAATCGACAGGATCGCTTAACATCGGAGCTCCCGGTGGAATGCTGGTCGAGCCCTTTCCGGAAAATGTCAGGATTCGATCCGATGTCGCAATAATCTTGTCGTCTTTAGCTGCCAACGCAATATGAGCGGCGCCGATCGGCAGAGATTGATTCCCACATTCGTTGGAGAATCGAATGCGTACGCGCTCGCCGGCAATTGTCGGACGCACAATCATTCGAAGCGTCCGGTTTTCTAATCCGGATATGGCTTGTCCCGGCACAAATGCAAGGGGAGCATGCATGGCGCTGCTCCATGCACTCACCCAGTGATTCTCATTCTTGGGAGTTTGGGCCAAAGCCGTGGAAGTCAAAACCATCGCAATGAGTACAGCGAGCGCCATATCCGCAGATTTCGTTCTTGTCACTTGTTTCTCCTTGCTTCATAAAAGAATAACCCGTTCTAAGCTATTCAAGGGCGGCAGCATCCTAACGCCCAATCCATCTGCTTTACTTCATGTTCTTCTTTTTCACCAGCCATTCGGGATCCTTGCAGAGCGCGCAGTCCGGGCCCACGAACGCCTTGCCGGCTTCCTGATCACCCTTTAACTGCCACTGAAGCCACAGTCTCGCCGCCTGCGCCATCTTCCCGCCGAAAGGCTTGCTCAGCGACCCGTTGTGGCCAACGTTGCCCAGGTTGGCGTTGAATAGCGGAATTCCCTCGATTTGCTGATAATCAATTTCTGAGTTCTTATACGCGATGTCTTTTTCGCCGCCGATCAGGTAGATCACAGGGGTGTGCAGCTTTTTCAGCGTTTCCTCTGTGCCCGGTACTACGACGCTGATTGCTTTGCCGTCTGGTCCCTTCATCGAGATTTCCGGCGGCATTCCGCGCATAATGCCGCTATTGAAGATAATGGCTGTTTTTACCCGCTGATCCACCGCCGCTTCCAGCGCTTCCAGCGCGCCGCACGATTGGCCGGATACGGCAATCATGTCCGCCGCAATCCTGCCGTAGTACTGGCTTTTAGGATCTTTGTTCTGCGCCGCAGCCCAGTCGATAGCCTCGAAGATGTAGCCGGTCTTCGAGCGTTCGGAGCTTAGTGCGCCCACAACGGCATCCGATGGCTGACCCATCGTAGTCCCGTTCGCGCCCGGCCGTCCCTCCGGCGGAAACGCCGGCTGAATCGGACCGCTCGCGATGACAAGGAAGCCATACGATGCAATCTCCGTCAGATAGGTCTCAAACGCATTGCCGATCATCGAGCATCCGCCATTACCGAATGCCATAATGGGCAGCTTTCCTTTAAAAGCCTTCAGATCGATGGGCCGATACACGGTGTGCCGGGCAAGCGACGGTTCCATCATTTCCTGCACTTTATAAGGCCCGTTGGTCTGGAACACGGGCTCTTTCACAACAATGGCGCCGGTCTGCAGCGCCTTCTGTTTGCCGCCGAGCAAACTCAAAGGAATCAGGTCTGCCATTGCCTTGTAGCCCGCAGCATTCGGATGAATATGATCGCCCGAGTCATATTCCTGATGAACCCTTGCAGGATGTTCGGGATCCCGAATCGCCTTATCAAAATCGATAATCGAATCGAACGCGTGCGTGTTGCGTATCCATTTGTTCACCTCCTGACGGAGCGCTTCACCACTCGCGTCATACACATTCGTGCCCTCGAAGGGAGTCAGCGTTGCCCCAAAGACTTTTATCCCATGCGCGTGCGCTCGGCCAATAATCTGTTTCAAACCTACGATCATCTCGTCCGCCGATACGGCCTGAGATGCGAATGGCCCCTCTTTGGCTTCTGTAGCTTTCGCACCGGGCATTCGGACACGCGGGAAACCAATATCGTTGATTCCCAGTAAAACGATCATGTTGGTCGTGCCGGGAAGAGACAGCACATCCCTATCGAAGCGGGCGAGTGCGCTTGGTCCGGTTACATCGTGAAGGATGCGATTTCCGCCAATTCCCTGATTCACAACTGCAATGGTTGTTTCTCCCTGCTTTGCCAGCCGTTTTGCCAACTGATCCGGATAATCGATGTATTGTCCGGATTTTTGCCCGGCGCCTTCTGTTATGGAATCGCCGAAAGCAACTGTCGCGCTGGCGCTGTACAGGGCCCATATATCGATGCCGGAGACAAAATATACCGGCCGTTTGGTTTCCGGATTCGGGAGCTCCTGCATGGATGTCATGTCCCCAGGCCCTGCAAAATAACTGTCATGCAACGATTGCGGATGAGAACTGACAGCTGCAACGGCGCCGGGTACATAGAGACTGATGGAGACTTCCGCAAATGGCCTGACTGCTATGTCCACCGGATCGCTGAATGCGGGAGCTCCTGCAGGGATAGTGATCTTGGGGCTTCCACCAAATGTTAATACATGATCGGTCGCCGGCTGGATCCTGGAATCGTGATCGGTCAGCGCAATGTGCGCTGCGGCAATCGTCAATGGCGCCGTCCCGAACTCATTCGACAACCGGACACGCAGTTGCTTTCCGCCAATCGTTGGACGTGTGACAACCCGAACCGTTTTATCTGTTATGGGAGACTCCGCCGGAAATCCGGGCAATGGTGTTGATAAGAAAAGGGAGGTTGTCCAAGCGCTTACCCAATGGTTGCCGTTTGTCTGCCCCTGGCTTTGACTCAATGGGGCGAAACAACAAATACTGAAAATACACATCACTAAAAGGGCAACAAGCTTCTTCATCTGCGACCTCCTCGACAATGACGAAACGGCGTTGGAAATTTCGCCGATATTGTCACAAATCTGTGTCATCTGCCATAACGTTTTAATTTCGTCATATACTGCAGCGTGAGGGAGAATGCTTGAGTTACCGCTTTAGTGCCTTGCTCTTGTGATGAGCCGAACAGGTTTCCTATAAGCCTTATCTAAGGATCACTTGGGTTTCTTGACCTCGTAGTTGGGCCAACCGGAAGGTGTGTTCTCCGGCATAATGTCCATGAATGCCTCAACCGCGTGGATCTGCCCTCCGTAGATCTTGAATGCCTCGAATAGCGTCAGGGCGTTTCCAGGTCCGTAGCTGTTGGTGCTCCCGAAATCAAGACGGAACAGCACGACGCCCATTTCCTCATCCACGGCTGCAAGCCGATAGTTGATGTTGGGGTGCGCCATAACCTGTTGGGCGCCAATGTTCTCGCTGCCAGCTCTTGCGCCGGGACCGGCGGTGGTGGTCCCATTTTCGATGCGATAGGCATCCGGAGAGAATGGGACGTTGATCGCATCGAAATTGCCGCCCGCCTTCAGGCCGGCAGGATAGATTTCTGAAATCCGGATCAGCTCAGCACGCGACATCCGCTTTGATGCATCGGGCACGACGTTCATAGCCGCATGCGGCGTTGTCAGCTTTTCGATATCGAAGATTGCGCCTTCCGCCTTGCTCCGTGTGACCATTGTTTCGATTTCCGTAATTTTCTGATTCTCGATTTTCAGCCGTAATGCCAGCATCACGGGTGTCCCGTTCTCTTCGACAATGACATGTGATGCCGCTACACCTTCACGGACATCCAGGAAGTCCTGTCGATAGGAGCGGACCTTTGATGCGCCTTTCCACAACCCTTCCCCCAGTGGCAGCGTCTTCGTGTCTTCCGTAAAGCGTGCGGTGGAAGCAGTTGAAATGGCCTTTGGATTGTGGCGGATCATGGCATCCAGGTATTGCGTGATGAATCCGCGAAGGCACTCGCGGCCGCATGTATCGGCAGCAGTTCCCACTCGAGTTTGTGCATTTGCTGCGCCGGTCATAACGACGAACAGGGAAGCCAGAACAATTGAGCGTCTCATGGTGAATATCCTCCGAAAAGTTGTGGCATTATAACTCACGGGGCGGATGCGTCCGCCAAGAGAAAGATCCATTGCATTGTGGTTGGGAACCTCGCCAGATTAATGCCATTAGGGAATCTGATATGCGAAGAACCATTAATTGGCGAATATTGAGCACAGGAAACATAAGTCAGATAAGCGCGCTGCATTCCCGTGTTCAGTCTGAAAACCAACATCGCTGCCCGAGATAATCCAGGATTATCCGAAATCAAGACTCCGGTGCATGGTTGTCACATATATGTGACAATATTCTTGACAATGGGCAAACAGGTCGGATAGGTTAGCGCCCGGAGCCATGCTCTCCCATTCCGTTTATATTCCATTGAGAGATCCGTCGGATGCGCCGGATCTGCCGGGATGCAGCATAGGATGGAAGGAATCGAGCCAAATCCCAACCATCGGAAAACTCACTGGCGAATTCTTTACTAAAGATATTCTATGCGGAGCACCGGCAGAGATAGCAATATCCTATAATTGACATTTAGCATTATTACTCTAGGGTGAGGAGAATTGCCATGAAATTATCGAAAGAGGTAGAAAACGGAATAACTCGCAGGAAGTTTTTCAAGAATACAGCGATGACAGGGGCAGCAGCTTTTGCCATGGGCGCCGGCGGGTCAGCGCTTTCCATGTTCGCCCAATCAAATAAGCCGTCGCCAAAAACATCGGGCAAAACAATCAGCGAAGCTGCCCGGCAAACGCGCGTCTGCAGGACAGCCGATGTTGTGGTTGTAGGCGGCGGACCAGGGGGTATCGGGGCGGCATTGACGGCAGCCAGGAGCGGCGCCAATACCGTTCTTATTGAAAGGTACGGACACCTTGGAGGCATGGGCACCGGAGGGTTGGTTACCATTATCCCTAACTTGAGCGACTTCAGCGGCAAACAACAGATAGCCGGCATCAGCCAGGAGTGGATAGATCGGCTGAAGCGCAGGGATGCGGCCGATCACCCGAAGAAGGAGCATTGGGGTTCAAAGGACCCTAAGCTGGTTGCCTATTATGAAGACCGTTCTTTTTTTAATGTGCACGAGAAAACGGTTTTATATTCCGTGCACATTGATGCCGAAATATCAAAATGCATACTGCAAGATATGATGAAAGAAGCCGGCGTTAAGACATATCTTCATTCGTGGGGCACGGAGCCTATTATGGATGGCAGCCAGGTCAAAGGCGTCATCTTTGAGAGCAAATCAGGCAGGCAGGCGGTGATGTCAAAAGTGGTCATCGATGCCACCGGCGATGGGGACTTATTGCCCTATTCAGGGGCTGACTTTAAGAGTGATATTGATCCCACTCTGAGGATTGCAAACCTGTCCTTCTCCTACTGGATAGCAAATGTCGATCTAAAAAAATATCAGGATTACAAAACGGCCCATGCGAAGGAATTGGCTGAAGAAATGCGTGAGATTAAAAAACGCGGCGGACACCCCGGTTTTCTCACCAGCAACTTAAAAGACCAGGACGGTCTGGTTTGGGTCTTTCCCCGTTACGCGAATTCCAGTCAAGTGGATGTTGAAGAACTAACGCGGGTAGAGTTCTTGGGCCGGCAAGAGATGTTGATAAGTCACGACTATTACAAGAAGAATATTCCCGGTTTCGAAAAAAGCTACATCGTGCTTACCAACCCGCAACTCGGCACTCGCGGCAGCAGAAGAGTTGTTGGAGAATACATCCTCACTGAAAAGGATATGGATTCGAACGTTCCTTTTGATGACACCATTGCCATATTTCCTGATGTCGATCGCGGCCAGGATTCGCTGAAATATCCTCTAACGTACATGCCGTATCGCTGCATGATACCTCGCAAAGTGAACAATCTGCTTGTCGCCTGTCGCGCATTTTCATCCAATGCTGTCGTCAATAATTTTTTCAACCTTATACCGCATTGTATCGCCCTTGGAGAGGCAGCGGGAATTGCGGCGGCACAAGCGGCAAGCAGCAGTGTGGATCTGAGAAAGATCAACATTAGGGCATTGCAGGCAAGTCTTAAAAAGCATGGCGCAATTCTGCCCGGCTAATAGGCGCCAATAATGCATGAGGCTTTAAGGCTGGAGCAAGCGGGCATGTCTGCTGCAGTTTGCTCCCTTGGACGCTTTGACGTTCTACCATGCACGGCTGAACGTTCAAGGGAGCAAGCCTTCCATTGACCTATCCTCAGCCTCACAAACAGGGAGATTTTGCAGGATTTTAATTAAGGGGTGCACGCCACGCCTGTATGTGAGATTGGGTCCATGTGCCAAGCTATTTTGAAAGGTGCCATGATGGAATCGAATTCCGCCCATACTATAGAAATCAGTCAATTGATCGATCAAAGGAAACTGTCTTCTCTTCAGATAACTGTCATAATCCTAAGCGCACTGGTGGTCTGGCTCGACGGCTATCACATCCAGAGCATGGCGCTCATTGTGCCAACACTCTCCGCTCAATGGTCCATTAAATCCTCTGATTTCAGCCTGGTGCTTTCTTCGGCGCTATTGGGCATCGCGATTGGGGGCGCTTTTCTGGCGCCGCTGGGCGATCGTTTCGGCCGACGCATCCTGCTGATCTCCTCCATGGCGTGCCTCGGGCTAGCGTCCATCGGCACAAGCTTTGCCGGCAACACCCTACAGCTTCTCGTCTGGCGATTCATGACCGGCCTGGCGCTCGGCGCAAGTCTGACAAATGCAACGGCGCTGACTTCGGAATATCTTCCCGGCAAGCGGCGAGCAGCCTTGGTGACGCTGATGTTTTCCGGAGTATCGATTGGCGCCTTTACCTCGGGTTTCGTGGCGCCCGTCATCATCGAGAAATTCGGCTGGAAAGGGATGTTCAGCATCGGCGGCGCAATTCCCCTTCTGCTCAGCGTTCTTCTGGCAGCCGCCATCCCGGAATCGATCAAACTTTTGCTGGCAAGCCGTCCGAACGATCCGCGCATTGCCAAAATTCTCGCCCGGCTGGCGCCGGGAACCGATCCACGGACGGTCTATGCAAAAAAGGCGGAAATCCACAAACAATCTGTTACAGAACTGATGAACAAGACTTATCGCAAGGGAACGCTTCTGCTCTGGATGGTTTTCATCTTCAATATGTTTGTCCTTTATATGTTGGTCAACTGGCTGCCAACGCTCCTGACAACACAGGGTTGGTCTGCATCGCAGGCGCCCAAAGGCGCCGTGATGATCCAAGCGGGCGGCTTGGCAGGAGGACTGATTCTTTCCTGGTGCGTATACAAAGAGAAAACAGTGACGGCCATGCTTGCTGCATACATTATTGCCGCTGCAGCGCTTGGACTCTTCACCATCCTGCCGTCGAGCGGCCCGTCCTGGTGGGTGCTGCTGCTCATGGTCGGCTGCGGGATTTCGGGAAGCCAATTTGTTCTCAATGCTCTTTCCGCCATCTATTACCCTTCGCTCATCCGCGCGACAGGTATCGGGTGGGCGGCCGGCATAGGACGCATCGGAGCTGTTCTCAGTCCCGTGATAGGCGGGTGGATTATTAAGATGCAGATCGCGCCATTTGCAGTGCTGGGGATGTTGGTTGTCCCGGTTGCAATGTGTGCCTTGGGAACTTTGATGTTCCGGAGCATCTTCCAAACATCTTCTGAGAGTTAGGAGCCAGGAGTCGGAATCAAGTATAAGAATCCGGAATTTCTTGTTAGGCAACTGGCAGCCGGATTAAGCATGTTTGCTTTTGTTAAACTCATTGGGTTCAAGATTGATTCGCGCTGGTTGGCGAGGCGGCGCAGGCATGTCCGGTTGCGCCGCCTCGCGACAAAAAACAGGAAGCAATGCGGGTTAATGCTTCGGATAGGATTTCAGCAGCCCCTCGGGCATGCCGCCCTCACTTATGATAACACGCTTGCTGATGAGCCAGCGCCCATCCTGCTTGACCAGTTCAGTCTGTTCACGCCCGTATTCGGTGACTTTAGGCGCTGACGTCACCAGGTCCGACTTGACGCTGTGCCAAAGCAGTGTTGCAACAGCCTTGTCACCCTGCAACTGGATCTTCAGATTCGTAACCATCATCTCGGATATACCCTCCGGCACAGCGCCTGCAGCCTTGGGAGCTTTTCCCTCGCTGCCCACTCCAGCTTGGACATACATAGCTTTGATCTCGTCGATGCCATTAGCGGCCAGCCCGTTGACCTCGAGTCTGCCGTTAGCTGCAAAGTAGGCCATAAAGTTATGTTGGCTGTTCGGCCCGAACTGCGAATAGTAATCGGTGAAGAGGTCCTCGATGGCGGCGCGATCCATCATCTCTGTCAATTCATGGGGCGGCGTTGCAGGCGCCTTGGAACAGGCGGTCATACCTATCAGAGCGGCCAGAATAGACAGTAGTCCAAGCATTGATTTCATTGCGTGATGGCGGCCATTGGTTTTTGTCATGGTTGATTCTCCTTACAGATGCATCCTGCGTTTAACCCGGTTGGAAAATGGATTTGCGCGCAAATCCCCACATTGATTTCCAAATCTGAAGGGAGTTGCCATGCAATACTATCTTTGAATTCAGAGAAGCATTTTACCGCACGCCAATCTGCAACATAGCAGCAAAATAGTGATAATTCATCAACTATCGTTTGCATGAGCGGTTTGCAGCACAGTCAACTTCTAAATCGAGGCTTGATATGTCACCTATTTGTGACAACTGATGGTAAGCTTGATTTCAGAAATGCTATCAGGACTGTTGAGCTGCATGGCAAGCCGGTTCTATTGCCGTATGCGGCCAACTTGTTCAAGAAGAAGATTGACGGTAAAGGGAGGCAACCCTAATGAAAAGAGCACTGCTGATCGCGCTATTCGCAATTCTTGAGGCCGGGTTCTGCATCGCGCAAGCGCCCGCTCCTGTCAAAGTCGAGGGTGGATTAGTGCAAGGGACTGTCGAGGACGGGCTGACGGTGTATAGAGGCATACCGTTCACGGCGCCGCCCGTTGGCGATCTCCGCTGGCGCGCCCCTCAGCCGGCGGGGAAATGGGATGGTGTGAAGGAAACCGTAAAGTACGCGCCCGCATGCATACAGGGCATGATGATGGGGCCAGGCGGCCGCGGCCCGGCGCCGAGCGAAGACTGCCTCTATCTGAATATCTGGAGTCCGGCAAAATCGTCAAGCGATCGTGTTCCCGTTTTCGTGTGGATCTATGGCGGCGGATTTGCCATGGGTTCTACTTCCGATGCCACGTTTAGTGGAGAGAAACTTGCAAAAAAGGGGGTAATGCTGGTGAGCATTGCCTACCGTGTTGGGCAAATGGGATTCTTTGTGCACCCGGAATTAAGCGCCGAGACTAAGAACCATGTATCGGGAAATTATGGTCTACTGGACATGATCGCCGGTCTCCAGTGGATCCAGAAAAACATTGCCGCATTCGGCGGCGATCCTCATAAGGTGACCATCTTTGGAGAGTCGGCCGGAGGAATTGCCGTCAGCATGTTGTGCGCATCGCCCCTTGCCAAAGGGCTATTCCACGGAGCGATCTCGGAGAGCGGCGGATCATTCGGACCTCCGAGGCCTGACCCCATGCCCGGAGAGAATATGAAACGGCTGGCGGATGCGGAGCGTTCGGGTGCAGCAACCCTCAAGGAAGCCGGGATAGCGTCCATTGCCGAGGCGCGCAAACTCCCTCCCGATAAACTTTCCGGCAGCGGAGCGCGCACTCAGCCTGTCCGAGCCGGCGGCAACCCGCCAGGACTGAACCATTGGCCGATTATTGACGGATGGGTGATTCCGGACGATCAATATAAGCTCTATGAAGCAAAACGGTACAATGATGTTCCGGTTCTGATCGGCTACAATTCCGACGAGGGAATGAGCTTCTCGCCTCCGAAAACTCCGGAAGCGTATATTGACAGCGTGAAGTCGCGCTTCGGCCCGTTCGCCGATAAACTCATTGCAGCTTATCCTCCGGGCACGGGAACTGTGGCGAAGACCGCGCGCGACCTTATGCGCGACACGGCATTTGGCTGGCAAACGTGGATTTGGGCGCGGCTGCAGTCGAAAACGGGCAAGTCAAAAGTGTTTTACTATTACTTCGATCAGCATCCGGATTATCCGGCCAATTCACCCCAGGCCGGCAACGGATCGTCGCACGGGCAGGAAGTAGCTTATGTATTTCAGCACCTGAATCCGAATCAGAAGCTTGCCAAGTCGGATGAAGAAATTTCGGAAGCTATGGCTGCTTATTGGACGAACTTCGCCAAATTCGGCGATCCCAGCGGTCCAAGTCTTCCCAAATGGCCTGCATTCAGCGATGCCAATTCGGTGCTGATGTATTTTTCCCAAACGCCTCGTACCGGCCCAGTTCCCAGCGCTGATGCGCTCAAGGTTTTGGATAAGTACTTCGCCTGGAGGCGGACGCCAGAGGGAGAAGCTTTCGTGAAATAAGTCCCGAAAGAAAAACGCCACGGATTGAACAGATTACGCTGAATTTTGTTTTCAGATCCGTGAAATTCGTGGCGTTTTATTCTTAGTTTTTAATCTTTAAACAGCAACGGCGCCAACTCATGCAAGCTGCGGCGCCAGGACAGGAATTCATGGGCCGTATCCGGTGAGACGTAAAAGACGCTGTTGATGCCCGCTTGTTTCAAGGCCTCTGCGTTGGCCTTCGGATCTCCGCCAAAACCGCCACGACCGCCGCCGGGGCCTCCGGGACCGCCGCCGAGTTCACGGCTGCCGTAGCTGACGAATACCAGCTTAACCTTCTTTGCAAAATCAGGAGTATTTTTGACATCGTCCGCGGAGATGGTTCCGCCGCTCAAGAGACAGATGTGGGAAAACACGTCGAGATGCTTCAGCGTAATCGACTTCGTCTCCATTCCACCCATAGAGAGGCCGGCCATGGCGCGATGCGGCTGATCGGAGAGCGTGCGGAAATTGGCGTCAACGTACGGAATTAATTCGTTGACAAGAACCGTCTCGAATGGTTGAAGGTTGAAACTTCCCATCCCTCCGATCTTGACATCGTTGGTCATGCCGTAGGTTATCACAATAAGGAAGGGCTTTGTTTTGCCCGCAGCTATCAGATTGTCCATGATCAGATTTGCGTGACCCTGGGTGCTCCAGGCGGTTTCATCTTCTCCCCAGCCATGCTGCAGGTACAGCACCGGATATTTCTTGGCCGGGTTCTTATCATATTCCGGCGGCGTGTAGACGAACGCTCTGCGGGAGGTGCTGGTGCTCTTCGAAGGGAAAAGAATTTGCTGCACGCGGCCGTGGGGAACGTCTTTGAGGGCGTAGAATTCCCGGTCGTGCGCAGGGATTTCGATGCCGCTTTCCCAGCGGACCGATCCGTAGAAATTCAAGGTTCCGGGATCGTTGAATGTTCCTTCATCAATCGAGAGATGATAGTAGTGAAAGCCTTCATCCAGCGGTCCTGCTGTTGTGCCAACCCACGCGCCATCATCGCCTTTCTTGAGTTGCGTGCCTCCACGGCCGCCCAAGCCTAAGCTCACGCTGACGCTTTGAGCTTGGGGCGCATTAATTCGAAACCGAGCATATCCTTGGGAGTTGACCTGCGGGTACTCTTGGCCGGGTTGATTTAAGGCCGAGGGCTTAAAGTCATCCTTGATTGCGGGCTGGTCTGTCTGCGCCAAGCACAAAACAGTCCCCAAAGAAATGAGCAGCACAAGCACAGGTAAAGAACGCTTCATTATTTTTCTCCTTCTAGTCTGTTGGTAAGATCGGCGAATATGGCATATTTATTTTATAAATCTCCATCCAGGATAATATAGGTATTCTGATATTGATTGTTGGCGCCCTGGACGGAGAGCTGTCATTGCTTCAAATTGTCATATATGTGTGACAAAACATGCTGGCACAGAAAATCAATAAAAGTCAACCATAGCCAAGTGCAATAATCCTGCCTGGAGGCACTTTCATGTCACATATTTGAGACCACTGCTGTCCAAAACAGCGTGAAATATTTAAACGGCTGTTGATTCCATAGCACTTGCGATCCTAAATCCGCGATATCCGAGATGAGGTTCCTCGCAAAATATTTGAATATTTTGTTATCGTTGCTGCTGTCCAACTACCGCGCAACCGGCGGGCCTTGAAATGGTTCATTCAGCCATCCAAACAAATCACGATAGACGAATCGCTGATGACGCAACAGAGCCGCGAGATTAGACAGAGACCAGCCAAATGTAGACATAAGCTGGAGGAAGCGTAAAACCAACATTGCGATCAAGGCGGTCCAGATTTGAGTCTTAACCGCGTTTGCATTTGTTCCAAGGAAGGGAAGATCAGTTGAAGTGAATTCCCTGGATTAAAAATGATGCGAGCGGGCTAAGCTCCAAAAAAACCAGCTTCGGATTGGCGAAGCTCTACTCGACCATCATAAATCCTATGGATAAAACCTTGCAAACCATAGTCGGCGCGACCGACGCCATTGTCTTTGCACCCGGGACCGTGGTCTCCGACACCGGGACCATGGGGTTCTTCACCCACACCATGGTCTTTATTGTTTTTACCACGGTATTTGTCACCTCAACCACGGTATTTGTTGCATTTACCATGGTCTTTATCACATCGACCACGGTCTTCGTCGTTCCGACCATGGTTGTTGTCTTTTCGACTCTCTGCTTTCTCAGAAGCGGAACCTATTCCGCGCAGATCTGAGGCCAGTTTCTCCATTACGGAGAA
>JAHFUH010000362.1 GCA_023265215.1 Acidobacteriota bacterium | reverse complement strand
TGCATTATTAGCTCCCAGCAATATCGAAATGCAACTGCCTGCACTGAATTAGAGCCTCGAAGAGGTGGCATGGCCGCCACATTATTAGCTCCCAGGCAATGTTCGAACGCAGCTGCCTGCACAGAATTAGAGCCTCGAAGAGGCGAAAGAAAATAGCCCCGGCCGTCAGGCCGGGGTAAAGATAACGCTGAATCGAGCGCCGAAGGTGCGGCACAAGACTTGGCAATTCTTCAACAATAAAGGATAACGACTTGTTTCAGGTAATTTCAATTCCGGAAATGTAGTTTTCAGCAAAATTGAGATTACAACATTTAGGAACCGGCGACACATTAAAGTGCTAATATAATCATCGCAGCAGTGCATTGTTTCGTTAATTTTGGGAGCTTCTTATGTCGAATTCAATCAACCTACAATCCGAAAATAACTTCGCCAGAATTAAACAGCTGCTTGGAGATAAGGCCGGCTATTACCTGGACCACCAGAGCAAATCCTTGAGCAAAGACCAGTTGCACCTGCCGGGCCCCGATTTTGTGGGCAGGGTATGGTTGGACAGCGATAGGCCGGTTCCCGTTTTGCGCAGCCTTCAAAGCCTTTTCGATCACGGCAGGCTGGGAGGAACAGGATATTTATCGATCCTTCCGGTGGACCAGGGGATCGAGCATTCCGCAGGCGCTTCTTTTGCTCCAAACCCGATTTATTTTGACGGGGAAAACATCGTAAAACTTGCCATCGAAGGGGGCTGTAACGCCGTCGCTTCCACTCTCGGCGTTCTTGGCTCCGTATGCCGGAAATACGCGCACAGGATCCCCTTTATCCTGAAGATCAATCACAACGAGTTCATTTCCTATCCGAACTCATATGATCAGATCCTGTTTGCCAACGTCCAACAGGCGTTCACGATGGGCGCAACCGCGGTTGGCGCGACAATCTACTTTGGATCCGAGGAGTCGAAACGCCAGATCCAGGAGATTGCTGCCGCATTCCACGAAGCGCATGAGCTTGGGATGGCCACAATCCTGTGGTGCTACCTGCGCAATCCGGCTTTCGATAAAACAAAAGAAGGCGGCCCGGATTACCATGTTTCAGCGGATCTGTCAGGCCAGGCCAATCATCTCGGAGTAACGATCGAAGCGGACATTATCAAGCAGAAGCTGCCTGTGAATAATGGAGGCTACGATGCTCTCAAATTCGGCAAAACCCACAAGAAAGTGTACTCGGAGCTGAGTTCCGAACACCCGATAGACCTTACGCGCTACCAGGTGATTAACTGCTACCTGGGCAGAGCCGGGCTGATCAACTCGGGCGGAGCAAGTTCGGGTGAGGGCGATCTGGCCGAAGCTGTCAGGACTGCAGTTATCAACAAACGAGCCGGCGGGATGGGATTGATCTCCGGGCGCAAGGCGTTCCAGCGGCCGATGAAAGAGGGAGTGGCCTTGTTGAATGCCATTCAGGATGTATACCTCTGCAAGGAAGTTACAATTGCTTAAAGTTCAGGAGACAGCCCGTTAATTAATGGCAGCCCCGGATTATGCGATCCGGGGCCGCTTTTCCGCTCTGTAAGTGCGCGCCATTTCCCATGTCAAACCGCTCTGATGTTCGACTGTCCGTTGTTCTGCCCGCCTACAATGAAGAGTCCCGCCTGCCGGGCACTCTCACGGAATCCATCCGGTATCTCCAGGCTCAACCCTACAAATCCGAAATTATTGTAGTGGACGACGGGTCTACGGATCGAACGCAGGAAGTTGTGCGCAACCAGGGTTCCTCGCCCGTTCCGGTGATGCTGCTATCGCATCCGGACCGAGCCAATCATGGAAAGGGCGCATCTATCAGGCTCGGAATGCTGGAAGCGCAAGGGGAATACCGCCTGTTCATGGACGCCGATAATTCAACGAGCCTGGATCATGTTGCGAGATTCTGGCCTTGTTTTGAACGAGGCTTCGATGTGGTAATCGGATCGAGGGCTCTGAAAGAATCGGTCATAGGAAAACATCAGGCGAAGTATAAGGAGTTTGCGGGCCGGATGGGGAACTGGGTCATCCGTTCTCTGGCCGTCCCCGGCATTCGCGACACGCAGGCCGGATTCAAGATGTTTACCGGCGAAAAAGCTGAGGAGATTTTCGGGCGTCTCACCATCGAAAGATGGGGTGCCGACATCGAGTTGATAGTTGTCGCGCGCTTTCTTGGCTGCCGGATTTGCGAGGTCCCGATCACATGGGTGAACGCCGTGGGGAGCAAAGTGACGCTGGCGTCCTATCTGCAGGTCCTGCATGAAGTCTGGCGCATCCGCCGCAACCTCCGCGCCGGAATTTACAAATAATGAATTTTGTTGCCTGGCGCCCTGGCGCCGAAAGCGCGGTGCAGCGCGCCTGCATCGCCATTACAGGCATACGCGTCAAGCCAAGGGCATGCGCAAGAATTACTTGGCATTTTGGCGCGAGCGCCGGGCGGGCAGATGCAAGGCGATGCGGTGTCATCGCCGAGGAGCGGCAATGAAGCAGATGCCCGCCCGCCGCCGCGCCTTTTCGGGCTGCGGCCCTGGGGGCCGGCAGCAAAATGCCAAGTAATTCTTGCGCATGCCCTAACCCTTGTTTCGGAGCGCTGAAAGCGCGGCGCAGCAAAGCCCAGGGCGAAGGCCGCAAAGCGGCCGAAGCCCTGGGTTAGGACTTCCTGATACCACCCGCTCAGCGGGTGGAGTGTTCATTAACGCGGAATTTGTTTTGCACTGATCGCAGCCGGTAATAGACTTGAATGCTGGGAATTCGATGGGAATACCGCATGAAGATATCCATGAACGATTTGAAGCTGATTGAGTTTCTGCGGACGGAAATCGACCGCAGGCACCCTCATAAGAAACCGCCGTATTATTTCTCGAACAGAGTAAAAGAGGGGAACCTCACGAGGACGGCGCTGATCGATTTTCTTGACGATCCAGTTGTAGGGCAAGCCCTGAGATATTTTTGCACCGAGATCGATACTGATTGGGACGCTCCAAGAATTACAGAGGTTCTCATGGGCAATCCCAAATTTGAAGCTGGAATGAGGGTAAGGTGTGAGGAAATCGCTTTGATGATTAATGACTATTTGAGGACCCAAACTGAATAGCAGCCTTGTGAGGGGAAATAGGTGCCTGTCACCTATTTCCACCGAACGCACTGCCATGATCGACTTGGCGCTCGCCTCAATATCATAAGGAGGCATTCGGGCTATTTGTCAGCAGAGGGTCTCTGCCCGAGTGTGAATGAAACAGGCATATCAATCTGCACATCAACAGGATTGCCTTTCAGATTGCTTTGCTGGAAATGCCAAAGATTGGCTATGGTGTAAACGGCGGACTCATCCAATCCATACCCTAATCCCTGGAGGATTTTGAAACTGTCTGCGGTTCCGTCCTTGCGCACAATAAATTGGAGCAGCACCGTTCCTTCGATGCCTTTGTTAAAAGCCTCAAGTGTATAAGGAGGTTGCGGTTGGATCTTCGGAATAGGAGCACTAACGTCGCCCCCCACCCTATAAATTCGACCTTCAGAGGGCATAGAAAAACCACCCATGGACCAGGAACTGTCATTTCTACTTCCTGATGCGGAAAATTGTGGATGCGCAGCATTCCAGTCTGTGACAAGCTGCTGGGCTTGCGCTATTTGTTGGGGTGACATTTGCCTGCCGACTTCATCCAGCAATTTGACGGCTTGTTCCCGGTGGAATCCTTCTGCGGAAGCTGACAACGACAACCATTTATACGCTTGAACGTAATCCTTCCCTTTGCTATCGCCGGTCCAATAAAAATTTCCTGCATAGTATTGTGCTTTAGGATACCCCTGTTCAGCAGCCTTAAGAAACCACTGGACTGCCAAATCGACCTGCGCTACTGCATTACCCCGTTCAGCTAAGCTACGAATAGGATCGGCAGGGCGGATGGAATCCTGAGCATCAATAACGAAAGAGATATTGGCCTGAAAAAGCAAGCATGCTGCAGTTGAAAGCAATATCCTATAAAGCTTCAATCCGGTTGCTCCCTTGAGAGCCAATTGTAACGCTGCTAATCGAGGCGATCAATGAATTACGAGGTCATAACTCCCGATATACGTTAGATCCATATCAGATGAGAAACCAGAAGTGGGAATAGCTCAATTCCAGAACTATGCCGTCAGCCATCGTAAAAAGTCATATGTAAGCTTCGGACATCCGCGCTTGCCGATTTATTGAAATCCACTCTATTTTAGGACAGCTTTGCGGCTTAAAATAGAGATTTTGAACGCAACTATAACGTAATGCAGCATCAACTGAGAGGAGTCAAAACCATGCGTTGGATGCATTTCTGCTCGCTTGTCCTGTTATGTGTACTTGTCGTGACTGCCTGGGCCGATGATTGGCCACAGTGGATGGGACCGCAACGAGACGGCGTCTGGCGCGAAGATGGAATTGTGCAGCGAATTCCGAAGAATGGACTTCCCGTTCTTTGGCGAACAAAAATTGGCCTTGGATACTCTGGCCCTGCTGTGGCGGATGGGCGCGTCTACGTGATGGACTATCTGTTGGAGTCGGGAGAGGTTAGAAACGACCCTGGTGGTCGCGATAAGACGACGGGCAAAGAACGGGTGCTCTGTCTCCAGGCGGGGACTGGAAAGATTCTATGGAAGCACGAGTATGATCGCCCGTACAACCTGTCGTTCGCTGGTGGGCCCAGGTGTACGCCTACTGTTGCGAACGGGAAGGTACACGCTTTGGGAGCGGAAGGGAATCTATGGTGTCTGGATGCTCAGACCGGCAAAGTGCTTTGGAGCGTTGATTACGTGAAGGATTATGGGGCCAAGACTCCAATGTGGGGGTTCGCCGCTCATCCCCTGGTCGACGGTGATCTGCTTTACTGTGTCGTGGGCGGTGAAGGTTCGGTTGTAGTTGCCTTCAACAAGAATACGGGAAAGGAGGTCTGGCGCGCACTTTCGGCGCGCGAACCAGGCTACTGTCCACCGTCAATTATCGAGCACGCCGGTGTTCGGCAGCTGTTGATCTGGCACTCCGATTCACTTAACAGCCTCGACCCAAAGACCGGCAAGGTCTACTGGACGGCTGCGCTGAAACCGTTCGTCGGGATGGCGATTACCGCGCCTCGGAAGTGGAAATCTTATCTCCTGGCATCGAATTCCAGCGTGGCTGCGTTGTTGAAGCTGGCCGACGACAAGCCGGGCGCCGAGATCCAATGGCGGGGCGAGCCCCAGAACGCCATTTTTTCGGCCAACGTCACTCCGTTCATCCAGGATGGCACGATTTACGGTTGCGACATTGAAACAGGAGCGTTGATGGGCGTCGATCTGATGGATCGGACGCGACTGTGGCAGACCACGGCTGCGACCTTCGGCGGGCCAGGACGAGCTCGCTATGGAACGGCATTCATCGTGAAGAATGGTGATCGATTTGTCCTGTTTAATGAGAAAGGCGACCTGATTCTGGCCAACTTGACTCGACAGGGCTACGAGGAGCTGGGACGTCAGCACGTGTTGGAGCCAACCAGCACGGCATTCGATCGATCCGTTGTCTGGAGCCATCCGGCATTTGCCAACCGCTGCCTCTACGCTCGCAACGACAAAGAGCTGGTCTGCGTCTCAATGGCCGCGGAGAAGTGACGCGGAGTGGCACCGCGGTCCCTGCGACGATTGTTGTTGACAAACACTTATGCGCAATTTCTTATAACGGGACTTGAACGTAGCCGCTACGCGGCGGACGCTTCGCGTCTTAGCACGATACAGGAGGCTAAGAATGTTGCATTATCGTGAGTCATACGGAGGAAACTATGACTCACTTAAGAACCATTACGAT
>JAHFUH010000029.1 GCA_023265215.1 Acidobacteriota bacterium | reverse complement strand
TGAGTCCTGTGACGCAATCCGGCCATGGTTTGAGTCGATGCCAGACGCGGTTCCAGTGGTCTTTTTCCGCTTCCGACAATCCTTCGATTTTGAATTCCTTGAGCAGTTGATCCAGAATCATTCGGTGCAAGTCGTCAAGCCTGGTCCACGGAAGTTCTCCTGTCCGGACCCTGTTCATTGCAGGGCCATACCCGGCTCGCCAGCGATCGGCGAAGCTTGCCCAATCAACATTGAGTTGCCGCGATTTGTTCCAGGCAGCGCCTTCCTCGATGATGGATCCTCGCCAGTCCACTATTGTTCCGAACACATCAAATACGATCGCTTTGATTGAAGAGACGCTGCGGGCGGGCGCTTGGCCGCGAAGTTCGCCCAGGATTGGAAATGAGATTGTCGCCGCTCCAGCGCCCAAACCTTTTATAAAAGCCCTGCGATTCAATCCAGTCGACAGCCGGTGCAATGCAATAAAACGCAGCTATAGAGATGCTTTATTGTAGCGAAATTGAACGATTGTGGCCAATCTAAGAGTTGACCCGCATTCATCCGTGCAATCCGCGCAGTCCGCGTCCCTGTGCAAACAGTAGACTAAGGCATTGGCGTGGTGTACATATGTTTAGAGACTCATTGCCTGCGAGGATTTCTCATGACCATTTGCCGTTTGACGATATTGGTTCTATTGGCGGCGTTCGGGGCCCTAGCACAAAATTCACAGACTGATCTCACCAGGCAGCCGACGCTCTATGTCGTCCCTTATGCGCACCTCGACACCCAATGGCGCTGGGACTACGTGCAAACGATCAATGAACACATCCCCGCCACGATGCGCCATAACTTCGCGCTTTTCGAGAAATATCCGCACTATGTTTTCAACTTCAGCGGCGCCAACCGCTATCGCATGATGAAGGAATATTATCCGGCGGACTACGTCAGGGTGAAGCAGTATGTAGCGGAGGGACGCTGGTTCCCATCCGGTTCGTCGATGGAAGAATGCGATGTAAATTCGCCTTCAGCCGAATCGCTGATTCGCCAAATCCTCTACGGGACCCAGTTTTTCCGCCACGAATTCGGCAGGACCAGCGCCGAGTTCATGCTTCCCGACTGCTTCGGATTTCCCGCGTCTCTCCCAAGCATCCTGGCGCACATGGGCATAAAAGGATTTTCAACCCAGAAGCTGTCCTGGCACTCGGGCGCGCGCGTGGGCGGCCCGGGTTCGCCGCAAAACACCCCTCACGGCATTCCGTTCAATGTCGGGTACTGGGAAGGCCCCGACGGCAAGGGAGTCATCGCCGCCTTGAACGCCACCGATTATTCAGGGGACGTCACCGAAGACCTCACTAAAAGCGAGACTTGGCGTAAACGCGTGCAAAAGAACGGCGAATCGAGTGGACTTTTTGTCGATTACCGCTATTACGGAACCGGCGACACGGGCGGATCACCACACGAAAGCTCTGTAAAGAGGATGGAAGAAATCCTGGCCAAAAACGCCGGTTCACCCATGCAGTCCGGCGATGACACACTCAATGTCCTGCAAACAACTGCCGAGCAGATGTTCCTCGACATACCAGCGGACAAAGTCTCGGCCCTGCCGAAGTACAAAGGGGACCTTGAACTGATAGAGCACTCGGCGGGATCGCTGACATCCCAAGCCTATATGAAGCGCTGGAACCAGCAAAATGAGTTGCTCGCGGACGCGGCCGAGCGCGCTTCCGTTGCCGCTGCGCTGCTTGGCGGTCGCGCCTACCCGCAGCAGCGCATCAATGACGCCTGGGCACTTGTTTTGGGCGGGCAATTCCATGACATCATTCCCGGCACCAGCATCCCCAAGGCCTACGAATATTCGTGGAACGATGAAGTGCTGGCCCTGAACCAGTTTGCCGGCGTGCTGACTAGCGCGGCAGAAGCAGTCGCATCAGGAATGAATACACAGGCGAAAGGGACTCCGGTCATTGTTTACAATCCGCTGGGAGTTGACCGCGAGGATGTGGTCGAAGCCATTGTTCCGCTGCCTGCCGGGACGAAAGCAGTTCGCGTTTTTGGACCCGACGGCAAGGAAGTTGCGGCGCAGTTGGAATACATCGACAAGGTTATGTTCCTGGCCAGAGTGCCGTCCGTGGGATTCGCAGTTTATGATGTTCTGCCCGCAACCACCAACAATATGACTTCAGGACTGAATGCAACAGCATCGTCCCTGGAGAATGCCCGGTACCGAATCAAGCTGGACAGAAACGGCGATGTGGCAAACATTTTTGATAAAAAGCTGAATAAAGAATTGCTGAGTGCACCCATTCGACTGGCCGTCAAAACGGACCAGCCGGAACAATGGCCGGCATGGAACATGGATTGGGTTGACCAGCAGAAACCGCCGCGCGCTTATGTCGGAAAAGTGAAAAGCATGCGAGTCATTGAAAGCGGCCCGGTGCGTATTGCAATAGGAGTCCTGCGCGAAACGGAAAGGTCGGAGTTCGCACAAACAATCCGGCTCTCTGCCGGTGATTCCGGAAACCGCATCGAATTCAAAAATATAATTGATTGGAAAACCAGCGCAGCCAACCTGAAAGCGATCTTTCCGCTGACTGCCTCGAACGCGGTTGCGACCTACAATTGGGATATAGGCACAATTGAGCACGGCACCAACGATGAAAAGCAATTCGAAGTTGCATCGCATCAGTGGTTCGATCTCACGGATAAAAGCGGCTCATTCGGAATTACCGTGCTGTCCGATTGCAAGACCGGATCCGACAAGCCCGACAACAGCACTCTGAGATTGACCCTGCTGCGCACGCCGGGAGTCGGAGAATGGGGCATCCAGTGGTTGAATGATCAAGCCACACAGGATTGGGGGCGGCACGAAGTCCTTTACGGATTGATGGGGCATGCCGGAGACTGGCGCCGCGAGCAGAGCAACTGGCAGGCGCTGCGGCTCAACCAGCCGCTGATTGCGTTCACTGCTGCCAGGCATGAGGGAGCGCTGGGCAAGAGCTTTTCTCTGCTGAAGATCAACAACTCCCGCGTGCGCGTGCTGGCAATCAAGAAGGCCGAAGAGAGTACGGGCATTGTAGTGCGCCTCGTTGAGCTCGACGGCAAGCCACAGCGCAACGTGCGACTGGCTTTCGCCGCTCCCGTTGAAGCGGCGCGCGAGATGAACGGCCAGGAACAGCCCATCGGTCAAGCCCTGACAGACAGGGGCGAATTGCTGACCGACTTCACTCCGTATCAGCTGCGCACGTTCGAAGTGAAACTGGCGAAGATGCGCATCACTCTCCCGGCGGCGCACTGGCAGCCGGTTTCCCTGAATTACGACCAGGCGACTGCAAGCAATGACGGCGCGAAAACACAGGGCGGATTCGATGCGGACGGCCGTGCGTTTGCAGCCGAGATGCTGCCGCGAAACCTGGAGTTTGGAGGAATCCAGTTCCGGCTTGCACCGGCTACGGAACCCAATGCAGCTGTTGCGCGCGGGCAGAAGATCCCGCTACCCGTCGGGAAGTTCACGCGCATCTATTTGCTGATGGCCGCCGCCAATGGCGATCAGAAAGCAATGTTTTCCCTGGGGGAAAACCCGGTCGAACTTCTGGTGCAGGATTGGGGAGGTTATATCGGTCAGTGGGACAATCGTGTGTGGAAAAGAACCGTCGGGAACCTGCCTCGCGGCGTCATGGGCTTGGAATATGCAGGCCTCAAACCAGGCTATATCAAGCGCACACCGGTGGCTTGGTATGCTTCGCACCGGCACACCGCCGAAGGTGCGAATGAGGCTTATGCATTCTCTTATCTATTTGGGTACGCACTCGATCTGCCGGCAAATGCGAAGGCTTTGACTTTGCCGGACAATAGCAAAATCCGCGTGCTGGCAATTACAGTGTCGGATGAGCCGGCACAATTCAAGCCGGCGCAGCCGTTATACGATGTGCTTGAGTGATTCGGACGCGGACAGAATGCGCAGGCGCTCCAGCTATTCCGGCTTGGATAAGACATTCGCCGCAGCTTTCCTGACGACTTTGCGCAGTTCCTCCGGCGTAAAGGGTTTGGGCAGACAATCGCTGGCGCCCCTTCGGATGATTTCGGCCGCAGATTCCTCCGTTGCGGAGCCTGTAATGATGATCACGGGCATGTCGTGGTTTATGCTCCGAATCTGAGCCAATACATCCATTCCACTCATACCCGGCATCAGCTGGTCCAGCAATACGACATCGATCTGTTCTCCGCCGCTCCTGATTTTCTCAAATCCCTCGTCACCGCTTTCGGCGCAAAGCACAATCCATCCTTCCCTGGAGAGGGCGCGGGAACAGACGCTTCTCATGTGCCGGTCATCATCAACGATAAGAATTCGGATCATCGGATTTCCATCAGCTCAGGAGCGGGCTTCGGGCGCCGAATGGTAATCATCCCACCATAGCATTGCACGCCAAACTTGCGGCAGCATGTATGAATTTCCCTCGGTCCAGCGGATCGCTTTGCTGATCTCGTACTGGCAGATCGTCGTCCAATGGTTGCAGGACTTGCCGGTTCGGTATTTATACAAAACCGGCAGCGCTCGTTTATCCGTGAGTTGTCCCAACGCCCATACCGCCGATTCTCGTTCCCGGAGGTCGCAACCCCGGCAATCCACGCATGCGATTAATGCCTCGATCCGATCGCCGCTGAACTTCGCCATTGCCTTTCGCGATGTGCTCTCCACGCCCCAGCCTATCAACACACTGACGGCGAGGAACACAAGGATCAACAATCCCGCGACACCTCCCAGGAGCCAGGCGGTCACTTTCAGCAACATCTTGGGCATTCTCATGTGCTCTCCAATGCTGCAGATTATACACCGGTTTCTGTGCGCCGGCGTAGCGCTCAATCAAATTTTACCTTCCCCATAGGAGTTTTGAAAATGCTTCAATGGAAGGGGCAAATCCCAATTCGTTCCCGCAACAATTCATCCTATTCTTCATGAAAATATTAGGAAAATAACGTATCCATTCATGCCGCCGGGATCGGTTTGTTCTATGTTAATATTCTTGATGTCGCGAAAGCATCTTGCCCGATCCAGTGATCCGAAACAAGGAGCTGCTCCCAGTGAGTCCAATTCCCAAAAGGACCGCAGTGGTCTTGTTTTCATCTGTACGACAATCCTCACCTCGCTGCCTACAACACCTGCTATGGCGGATTGAAAACCATGATGCCCTGGACAAGCAAAATGCCAAAAAAATGATCGGATACTTCGAGTTTCAGGAGAGGCCATGAAGAGAATTCCGTATTGCTTTTTATTTTCTGTCATCCTCGCCGCGTCCCCGATTGCCGCCGCGATGGAAAATCCTGTGACAACGAAAAGCGGCAAGGTTTCAGGAATTCCCGGTTCCGATCCGGCAATCACGGCTTTCAAGGGCATTCCGTTTGCTGCGCCGCCGGTGGGAGAGCTCCGCTGGCGTTCACCGCAGCCGCCTCCTCCCTGGCAGGGAGTGCGGAACGCGGCCAATTTCGGCGCCAGCTGCATTCAGACTATTGTGAAGGAACGCAAACCGTGGACTTACGAGTTCATGACCCATAGCGAAATCAGCGAAGACTGCCTGTTTCTTAATGTCTGGACCCCGGCAAAATTTTCTACGGAAAAACATCCTGTATTTTTCTACATCTATGGAGGCGGTTTTTCGGAAGGGTCCGGAGCTGTTCCAGTATACGACGGCGAGGGATTGGCCAAAAAAGGACTGGTGGTTGTTACGGCCAATTACCGGATTGGGCTTCTTGGATTCCTCGCCCATCCGGAACTGTCGAAAGAATCCGGTTACAAAGCTTCAGGAAACTACGGGTTGCTCGATCAAATGGCCGCTCTCCGTTGGGTGCACGACAACATCGCTGCTTTCGGGGGAGATCCGGGCTGCGTTACTATCGCCGGGCAGTCCGCCGGCGGCATGTCGGTGCACGACTTGATCGCTTCACCGCTAGCCAAAGGGTTGGTTCATCGCGCAATTGTTCAAAGCGGTGGATCCAGTGTCGGGGGCGGAGGAATATCCATGGGCACTCTGGCCGAATCAGAGGTGGATGGGTTGGGCTTTGCAAAGTCAAAAGGCGCCAATTCTCTCGCGGAGCTTCGTGCCGTGACCTGGCAGAAACTGACGGAAGCAGCGCCGGCCGCAATTGGGCGTGGGAGAAGCGGACCCTCTCTTTTTCCGTTTTCGCCGATTGTGGATGGATATGTGCTGCCGATGCCGGTTCGCGAAAGCATGGCTCAAGGGAAGCAGAACGATGTTCCAACTCTGACAGGGGTCAACGCGGGTGAATTGGGAGGTTTGACGGGGCCACCAAGCCCGCCCACGTCCGAGTCGTTCATCAGGTGGGCGCGGCAGCGATACAGTTTGCTGGCTGACGAATTTCTGAGGATCTATCCCGCCGCAACGGATCAGGAAGCAGCACTTGCCCAAGCTCAGAGCAGCCGCGATCAATCTCTTGTCTCGTTGTATCTTTGGGCAAAGCAACGGGCTGCAAAAGCAAAGACAAAATCGTTTATCTATCTTTGGGATCATGCAATGCCGGGGCCGGATGTCGCACAATACGGAGCGTTCCACAGCTCGGAAGTTCCATATGTACTGAACACCCTGTATAGGTCCGATCGGCCTTTCACTGAAGAGGACCGGAAGATTGCCGCGATGATGTCTTCTTACTGGGCTAATTTTGCGGCGACCGGAGATCCGAATGGAAAAGGACTACCTCAATGGAATCCTGTTGGGGATAAACATGAGGTCATGGAAGTCGGAGACAAAACCGGTACAATTCCCGCGGCGGCAGATAAACCAAAATTTGCATTTTTCGAAAAATATCTGAATCCTAATCATATCCTGGATGCTATCGATACCGGTTTTGCTTTTGTAGCGGCATTTATCAATGGACTGTTTGTCCTTCTCATACTCACCCGGACTTCACGCGCAGCTGTTTATATAACGTTCCTGTTGAATTGTGTGGCCGCAGTCATTTGGACTTTTTGTGATTTTATGGTCCTGGTGACGGACCACAAATTCTGGTTCTATATCTCCCTGATCGGGACTGGATTCGTACCCGCACTGATGTTTCACTTTATAAGCGCTTTGGTCGGGATGACAAAAAACCGGCGCTGGATTACCGCAGGTTATATCTTGTGCTCCCCTTTTGCTCTTAGTTCCCCCCTTGCACTCAAATATTCAGGGATTCAGTCCTTTGTCGATAGCAAGGTATGGAACGAGCTTTTCATGATATTGTTTTCCGCTTCTTTCCTGGCTGGAGTAATCATACTTGCCAGGGCAATCAGAGGAGCGAAATCGAAGAGCGAAGCGAGCAGGTTCCGATATGTACTGGTTGCGGTATGCATCGCCTGCTTTTCAGGGTCCACTGATCTTTTGCAGATACTCAAGGTGCCGATCCCGCCTCTGGGTCACGTTGGGACGGTCATTTATTCCTCCGTTCTGGCAATCGGCGTTTTTAAGCACCGGGCCGCGTATGATCTGCTGGCTGAAATGCGCTCAAAACTCGAAATGATCAACGAACTGGCAGCCGGGATCGCACACGAGTTGAGAAATCCTCTCAGTTCAATAAAAGGGGCGGCAAGCCTGCTCCGCGACAAATCCGGTACTATGACGGTTGAACAATCCAGAGACTATTTAAACCTGATATCCGAGGAAATAGCGCGACTGGACGCGATCTTAACGAATTATCGCTGCCTTGTCCGGCCTCAGAAAATAGAAATAGAACCTGTGCGCATCAACACTGTTCTCGAAAAGACCGTCGCGCTCATGCGGATGAACGAAAACGCACCCAAAATTGAATTGAATCTTTCGCACGACATACCGCTCTGCAAATCCGATCCTCAAACACTCAGGCAGGTGTTTATCAACCTGATAAAAAATGCGCAGGAATCCTGCGGGGCTGAAGGCATGCTTCGCATTGCAAGCGAACACGTAGCGCCATCCATCAGGATCACGTTCATGGACACGGGTAAAGGCGTGCCTCCGGAAATTCTTCCGCGCATCTTTGAGCCATTTGTGTCAACGAAGACGAATGGCATGGGGCTCGGACTCGCAATCTGCAGACGGCTCGTCGATCTGAACGGAGGAACAATCGAGGCGGCCAATAAAATTGGAGGGGCGTGTTTTATAATCCATCTGCCTGCAGGAAACGCACTTCTTCCACCCGCATAAGGAGGCTTTGTGCAAACAATTCTCATCACGGATGACGATAGAAATTTACTGAAAATACTGCGCGATATACTTGAAAGAGGGCTTGACGTCGATACAGTCGCCGCGTCAAACGCAGAGGATGCATTATCGATGCTTGAGTCGCAGGTTTTCGATCTCA
Source organism: Acidobacteriota bacterium (assembly GCA_023265215.1). Classification (GTDB taxonomy): domain Bacteria; phylum Acidobacteriota; class UBA6911; order UBA6911; family UBA6911; genus UBA6911. The sequence continues at coordinate 11,339 of JAHFUH010000029.1, read as the reverse complement.
TCATCACGGATCTGAAAATGCCCGGCAAAAGCGGAATGGACGTGCTGGCATTCAGTCTGAAAAAATATCCTTCGATTCCGGTCATCATGGTTTCCGCGTTCGGAAGTATCGAAGCCGCTGTGAATGCAATGAAGCGAGGGGCCTACGACTTCATCACGAAGCCTTTTGATCCGGACGAACTCCTGCAAGTTGTGAGAAAAGCGTTGTCCGAATCGAATAAAAATAAGGAACTGTTATCTTCGTATTTTGATGATGCCCGGAGTTTTGCCCCTGATATCGTCGGTAAAACACCTGTTATAACGCAGATTCTTGAGACCGTAAAAAGAGTCGCCCGGGCGGACTCGGGCGTCCTCATTTCAGGGGAAACCGGAGTGGGCAAGGAACTGATCGCTCGGGCAATCCATTTGGCCGGCCCGAGACGCACGAAGCCGTTCATTAAGATCAACTGCGCAGCCATTCCGGATGCGCTGCTCGAAAGCGATCTCTTCGGCCATGAAAAAGGGGCATTCACGGGCGCGGCGATGACGAAGCCGGGCCGTTTTGAACTGGCCAATGGCGGAACCATTTTTCTGGATGAAATCGGCGAAATGCCGCTTGGCCTCCAGGCTAAGCTTCTGGCTGTCATTCAAGACAGAGCCTTTGAGCGGGTGGGAGGGGTCAAGACCATACGAGTAGACGTCCGGATCATAGCCGCAACAAACAAGGACCTGGCAACAGCATGCAGGGACGGCTCATTTCGATCGGACCTCTTCTATCGTCTGAACGTGGTCCCGCTGTTCATTCCACCCCTGCGGGAAAGACGGGAAGATGTTGTTTCGTTGGCGGAATATTTTTCAGATCGCCTGGATGCCAGGTACAGAAGAAAAGTAGTGATTCCACAGGAAGTGTTGAACGCTTTCATCTCATATGATTGGCCCGGGAACATCCGGGAGCTCGAGAATGTAATCGAGCGAATGTTCGTACTATCGGACGGCGCGACGCTCGACCCGAGCTTGCTACCGGGAGAACTGCGTTCCGGGATCACCGCTAAGGATTCCAGTTTCAGGTCCCAAACCGAAGCTGTTGCCCGAAGCGCTGAAAAGCAGATGATCGTAAATACGCTGAACTCAACTGATCAGAATCGGACAAAAACGGCAAAAATACTGGGCATCAGCCGCCGCACTCTGCAGAATAAGATCAAGGAATTCGGATTGTAGGATTGCTGCGCAAATCATTGCACACCCGGCAAGCCCACCTGCGCAAATAGTTTCACACCGGCAGATGCAGCTCATTTGGTAAATCTAATAAAAAGAACAGCTTGGAAAGCCATACATCCCGATCCCTGACTGGCCCGCAATTTGCTATGACCATTTCATAAATTTCCAGTTTCCAGTTGGCAAGGAGAATTGACATGAAACGGATGGTTCCATTGTTTTTCATATTGGCCGGGATAATGCCTTTTACAGTAAAAGCACAAGAGCGGGGAGAGATCAGTGTATTTGGCGGGTATGTATGCGAACCCAGTATTTTTGATATGAAAAGTGGCTGGGAGGCGTCGCTGGCCGGCAACATTCTGCCGCACGTAGCCCTTGTGGCTGATTTTTCGGGGTACCGTGGCTCCAGCTTGGTGAGCTTTTTTTCAAGCGAAGTTCTACACGAATCCAAGTACAACTTGCTGTTCGGACCCCGCTACACTCACACATTTTGGAATCGATTGACTCCATTTATCCATGTCCAGTTCGGAACGTCGAAGGATTCAAGAAGAAGCTCAACAACCTACAAAGAAACCACCAAAACCAGTCCAGCGCTGGCTACGGGAGGTGGGTTGGATGCACGGGTGAGCAACCGTGTGTCGTTACGCATGCTTCAAGTGGATGTCATCAAGGCAGAAAACCTCCATATCAACAGTACTTCTGCAAGGGTTTCCTTTGGAGCGGTAATTCGTCTGAACAAAGTTTCTAATAAGTCTTAAACACATAATTTCCGGAGGGCAAGGTCATGAGAATCAGAAAAGCGCTTGTTGCAGTTGTAGTATTCGCGATGTGTTTCATTCTTATGTCGCCTTTACTGGCCGATAACCACAGTAACACCGCGAAGGTGTTGACCCGAAATATGTATCCGGGCGCGGACCTCGCAGTCTTTGCCACAGTTGGCGATGAAGGCAGTTTCATGGCAGCTGTTTTGGCCACAATCGATGACATCAACGCCAGCAATATTCCCGAGCGTGCTGCCGGCATTGCTGCAGAGATCGTTGAAACAAAGCCGGACCTCGTTGCGCTCCAGGAAGCGACGACATGGACAATCCGAAGCGACTCCGGCACCGTCGTGATCGATCAACTGGATCTGCTCATGAAGGCGCTCAAGGCATCCGGGCAGCACTACAAGATAGCTCTCGTTCAAAATCTAACAGACATAGATATGGGGGTAATGGCATACGCCGATCATGATGTAATTCTTGTGCGATCGGATTTGCCTCGCAGCCAGTTGAATATCCTTGGGAGCGAAAGCCACATCTATGACAGCCTCTTAAGCTTTGATGTTTTGGGTCAGAAAGTCTATATTTTGCGCGGATGGATGGCGGCAGATGTTAGCGTTTGCGGCTCCAGATTTAAGTTTGTCAATACGCACCTGGAATCCCCTTTTGGTGATGATTACACCAAGGGGGTGCAAGTGAGCCAGGCAGATCAGCTCATGGAAGATCTGAGTGAAACAAATCTCCCTATCATTCTGGCCGGCGATTTTAATTCCGATGCAGAGAATACACATTTTTATTACCCTGACGTAACGGACAGCTACAGTCACATTGCAGCTTCCGGATTCGAAGATTCATGGGATGAACTGCATCCCAGAAGCCGCGGTTATACCTGGCCTCTCATGCTGGATAACGCGCCGACTGCCCCTATTGAGCGGATTGACCTGATTTTTTCAAGTGGACCCAAGGCGATATCAATAATCAGGACCGGACTAGATCCGTTGGATGGTTTGTACGCTTCAGATCACGCCGGAGTCTTGGCAGTTTTCGATCTGCTAAACCATACATCCGATCACAGGAGGATACCGTTTTATCAAAGGAATCAGTCGGCCCATTACGGGTATCATATGCCCGCGAGTCTGTTAAAACATCTCCGGCTGCTCGGCTTTCGCAGGCACTAAAAAGCCCTTGGGCCATAGCAGCATCAGAACCCCAGGCCATTTTCTGCCGGTGATGGAGCCGGGAAAATGGCTATTTTCGGCCGCAATAAATGGTCGTTCAGGTCGATTCTTTTGGGAAAGAACAGCCGTACAATGCTCCAGTCTGTTCTTTACTCCTGCTGGAAACCGAGGCTGCTCTTCGGAGCAGCCTTTTTCCTTTTGGTTCTGCTATTGAGCTTTCAGGCGGATTGGAGCGTTATTGCAATGCGGGTTCTGCCTCGGACAGGTAATCCTCAAGCATGATTTCGAACTCAGCCAGTGTTATGTCGCTGATTTTAAGCGCATGTGCCTCCGGCGTGGACGCCAGCATGATTGAGTTGTCCGGTTCCAGACTGACTCCCAGTTTTCTGGTCGCCTCATTTGCCAGCCGGACTATCGTGAGGGGCAGATCCGCCGAATCGAAGTTGTCGATGTGATGGTTCAGCGCGATGCGCTGGTAAACCTCCGGAAGATTCCATTGGCACAGGAGATTATATCCCACCTGGGGATGCGCAGCTATCAGCACTTCCCTGACAAGCGAGGAAGGAATCATCTCCTTTGTTTCTGCGCCATACTTGATCTCGTCGATTGCGCGCAGAATCACGAGTTGCCCGATATCGTGCAGCAGCCCTCCTATAAAGCAGACATCTCCGATTGCTTTTGCCTGGACCCGCTCGGCTATCCATTGCGCGCCGAGCGCAGTTGCGCTGGCGTGATTCCAAAGCCGCAGGAGAATGCCACCCGGTTCCCGATCGCCCGCCCGATACTCCGCCCGCTGAGACGCAAGGAGGATCAGGCGGCGGACCTGGTGCAATCCCAGCCGCACAATCGCATTTTGTATCGTGCTTATGGTGGATAGCCCGCCATAGAAAGGAGAATTGGCCATGCGCAGCACGTCTGCCGCGACTGCTTGATCGCTTGCAATCAGACGTTCCATTTTTCTGACATCCAGATCATCCTCCGTGCCAAGATTCTGGAGGTTCAATGCAATTGCATTAAAAACCGGCAACTCGAGATTGCCGGACTCGATAAGCTGATTAATTTGGTCGAGCAATGAATCATTCCTCGGCATCAAACTGCTCCAAGACGTGAATAAAGATCGGCCAGCGGCCGTGGCTTGTTCAGCCGTGGCACCTGCCGAATGATTTCGTCAAAACTGGTCAAGCCATTGGCAGCCTTGCAGATGGCATCTTCCAAGAGAGTCACCAACCCGCTGGTCTTCGCGCTGATCCGGCGGATTTCGTAAGAAGTCTTGTGCGCAAGGATCGCATCTTTGACCGGTTCATTCAGAACGAGAAGCTCGAATATTCCAATCCGTCCGCTGTAGCCGCGGAACTTGCATTGAGAACAACCTCGGCCAAATTTGAACGTGAGATCCAGCGCTTCCCTCGGTTCATATCCGAGACGGCGCACCTGCTGGGAAGTTAAAGGTTGCCGCTCAGCACAGTGCGGACACACCTTCCGCAACAATCTCTGTGCGACAATACTGATTACGGTTGAAGAAATCAGGAAGGCTTCAATATTCATATTCATCAGACGCATGAGACCGCCGATGCTGTCTTCCGTATGAAACGTTGTCAGGACCTTGTGCCCGGTCAACGCGGCGGAAATGGCCGCCTCGGCCGAAAACTTATCCCGGATTTCACCAATCACCATCACATCCGGATCCTGACGCACCATGTGCTTCAAAGTGTCTTCGAAAGTGACATTGATTTTGGGATTAATAGAGCACTGGCTTATTCCATCGATCAGATATTCAACCGGATCTTCCGCGGTGATGATGGAGGTATCCGGCTTGTTCAGATAGTGAACCGACGCATATAGAGTTGTGGTTTTGCCGGAGCCGGTTGGTCCGGTGATAATTACAACGCCGCTGGGCGCATCCAGAACATCCTCGACATACCGTTCTACAATCCTGGGCGACATCCCGATGGCCCTGATGTCCAGCAGCTGGTTGCGATTATTCAGCAGCCGCATCACGATTGTCTCGCCGTAAATGGTGCCGTAGCTGGAGACCCGGATGTCCAGGGGATTTCCGCGATATTCAAAAAGAATGCGGCCGTCCTGGTGCCGGCGCCTTTCCGCGATGTCCGCATTCGCCATGATCTTGATCCGGCTTGTCAAAGGCAGGATCATATCGAGGGGAAACTCCTTCTGTTTGACCAGAACCCCATCCACACGGAAACGCACTCGCATGAGATCCTTGGCTGGCTCGAGGTGAATGTCCGATACGAATGTGTCTGCAGCTTCGGTAATTAAATTATTGACCGCCTGCACAATGGCGCTCTCATTATGATTTATTTCGCGGGCACGGTTTTTCGATCCGGCCATCCGGTTCAGCGCCTGCTGGATTTCATCCAAGCGGGCAATTCCCGCAATAATTTCCGACCCAAGCATCCTTCGGGCGCCTTCAGCCTGCTGGCGGTCCAGCGGATCAGCAAAAGCTACCAATATCTTCCCGTTTTGCCTCGCCAGAGGTATGCAATTGTTTTTGCGAAACCATTCGAGCGAGGCGACTTGAAAAGACTCCGTTGTTGGCTGAAATTCCAGCGGATTCAGACGATCAAAACCAAGCTGGATTGAAAGAACCTCTACCAGCTTCTCTTCCTGCAGCAGGTGTAATTCGAGGAGAATTTGGCCCAGTTTTTTCTTAGGCTGCTCCGCCTGGACCATCAGGGCGGTTTTGAGTTCCTGTTCGCGCAAATAGCCCAATTCGATAAGGAGCGAGCCTAACGAAATCGACAGGCGATTGGCGCGCAGAGTATTCCGAACCTCCTCGGCTGTAACATATTGAAGCTCTTGGAGAACACTGATCATCGTCCTTTGCCCGAGCAGTTTGTTCCGAACGCGCCCGGCGTGCTTCAGCTGATCTGGTGTGATGATTTGTTCTTGAACCAGGAGTTCCGATATAACCTCGGTGGCCTGAGCATTCTCCTGCTGAACTAAAGAATTTACATTCGCTTGACTCATTTCCCTGGCTCCCAAGGTTAAGCCGCATTCCCTACACGGGACATATCGACTAATTCTTTGGTTGCCTGAAGGAATTTGGATGAGAATGGTTTACGGCCTTCCAGAACCCGCTCCAGCCAAGGGATCATGGTCGAAACTTTTTTGGCGCGGATTACAAAATCCCACAACGGTTCGAACTTTTTCCAGCCTGCCACATAGGCGAGATGGCGCAGACACCCGGATACGCTTTCTTTTGTGGTCGCGGCTCGAACGATGGATTCCCAACGGTAAAATTCCTTATATGCCCGCCAGTAGCCGGCTTCCAACTGTTCTGCGCTCATTCCTGCGGGACGGAAGATACAGTGCCGGGTGTCATACAGATCCCAATTGTCATGCAGAATTCTTCCCTGCTCTTTCATGCGCGCGTGCAGCCTGGTCCCAGGATAAGGCGTCAGGATGTGAAAAGTAGCGGTTTCTATTGCCTGGCTCAGGGCCCAGTCCACGGTGTGTCCAAATACTCCTTCATCGTCCTTGTCCATTCCAAAGACGAAACTCCCGTTCACCATAATCCCGTGATCATGCAGGCGTCGAACAGCGCGGTTATAATCGCAGTCCAGATTCTGAATCTTATGCTGCGCTTGCAGATTTTTCCGATTGATCGTTTCAAATCCGACAAAAAGGCTGCGTAATCCGCATGCGGCCGCCTTCTCCATGAGATTTGGCGTCAGTACGGATTTCACGGTGCCTGCCGCCTGCCAAAGACGCCCCATGCCCCGCATCCCATCAAAGAGCGCAGCGGCGAATTCGGGATTGGCGAAAAGATTGTCGTCCAGAAAATAGATGTGACGGCCGGGCAAACGCTCGATCTCGGCCAGTGCTGCATCGACGCTTTGCGTGTAATAAGAACAGCCCCCGTGGAAAAATGCATCCTTATAACAAAAGTCGCAGGAATGAGGGCAACCGCGCGACACCACAAGTGAGTTCGGCACCAGGTAAAGATGCCGCCGGATCAAATCTCTCCGGATCGGCGGCATTCCCTCCAGCGTACGAATCTTCGATTGGTAAAAACGCTTTGGAGCGCCGGCACGATAATCTCGCAAAAACTGCGGCCAGGTATCCTCCCCGGGACCGAGGAAGATTGTGTTCGCATGCGCTGCCGCCTCCGCCGGCAGAGAGGTCACGTGAAGCCCGCCCAGCACCACATATGTACCTTGACGGCGATAGTGATCCGCAATTCTATACGCCCGATATGCCGAAGTTATGTATGCCTGAATAACAACCAGATCCGGGTTATCATCGAAATTGAGCTTCTCTACATGTTCATCGGTTATGCTGACTTCGTCGCCACTGTCGAAATATCCGGCCAGGGTCGCCAGGCCGATTGGTGGAAACAGCGAATATTTAATGGGACGAAAGAAAGGGCTGGTGGCTTCGGTCAGAGCGGGGAGAATCATTTTTATTTTCATGGCAGCACACAATAATATAATTACTTTATATTGTTAAGTCCTTTATCTATCCCTGGCCGCCAGTGATGAATAATTTGTGTTTTTTTCGCGTTATTCCGCGTATTCTGCGTATTCCGCGCCCTACTCCTATCTATAGCCGCGGAAGCAAAGGGGATTGGATATGGCCTGTTTTAATAAAGAATGCACAACACGAAGAAAATTCGTCGAACAGCTGGCAGGAGCAGCCGCTGCTACCGCGCTGGCAGGACTACCGCAGGTAGGTGCCGCGTGGCCACAGACTCCAGGGAAAGCCAAAGGCGGGGAGAATCTGGTTGCGGCCTGCGGGCTGTATTGCGGCGCCTGCCCGATGTATCTTGCAACAACACAGAACAGCGACGAGAAGCTCAAGGCCATGCTGCAGCAGTTTGGCGGAGGGCAATCCAATTTCAACCGGGAAGATCTTCTCTGTGAGGGATGTCTTGGCGGCGGGAAATTGGCATCCTTCTGCCGGAAATGCAATCTAAGAGAATGCGCAGCAGGAAAACCGAATGTCACGCGTTGTTCGGATTGCCCGGATTTCCCGTGTTCCAAGATTGCAAATTTTAACAATGACGGGATGCGGCATCATTCCGAGGCCCTGGAAAATCTGCGACAGATAAAGCAAATGGGAATGAAGAAATGGACGGAACATGAGGAAGACCGCTGGCGCTGCCCTCAGTGCAAAACCAATCTCTCCTGGTACGATGAAAAGTGCTCCAAATGCGGAGAGAAACGATCGGATCGGCTGTTCCCATTAAAGAAAGCCTAAACGAACTGGGACGCGGAAAACGCGGAGCACACGAAAAAACGCGGATAATTATTTGTGTTTTCCCGCGTTCTTCAGCGAATTACGCGTGCTCTGTATACAATTGAGACCAATGAGGGAGGGCTGGATCAATGAAACCAGGATTGAAGCAGCAGTTTACCGAACGCTGGAGCAAATATTTCTCCGGCGCTGAATTGCCGATATCGTTTTATTACACGGACAATGCGGGGCAGGCGGAGCTTTTCAGAGTCAGTGAAGGCCAACACTGTCTGATTGGAGATCTGGCCGCGATACGGCAAGGGAAGATTCTATGTTTCGACACCAAATCGGTGGCTTGTTTCGGAGGGAAACGCTACCTCGGATTCACACAAAATTTGATGCCTAATTTTGAATATTTTCTGTCCTGTGGAATTCCGGGGAAACTCGAGGGCGAAAGATATAAAAAATCGCCTGAGCTTGTAAAGGAATTGCTCAAAGTTGTTCCATCTTTCACGGCTCCGGGAAAGTACATAGTATTCAAGCGCTGGGATTTCCTGCAGGAAGAGGATCAGCCGCAAGTCGTTATCTTTTTTGCCCCGCCGGATGCTCTTTCCGGCCTGTTCACGCTTGCCAATTTCGACGAACCGACGAACGAAGCGGTTTTTTGCCCGATGGGCGCCGGCTGCGGGACAATCGTGCAGTACCCGCTGATTGAATCTAAATCGGAGCATCCGCGCGCAGTGCTTGGAATGTTTGATGTCTCGGCGCGGCCTGGAGTTGATCCTAACTCTCTCACATTCTCCGTGCCGATAAATAAATTCGAGCGGATGGTGGACAATATGGATGAGAGCTTCCTGATCACGGGATCATGGGAAAAAGTCAGGAATCGCGGACTTTTGAGCCTTTGAGTACACACTGATTCTATCTCCAGCAGCAGAATTATGGAAAAACAGCTTGAAATACGATGCCCTGCTTGCAGCGCATCATCGCCCTCCCCTGCCAATTTCTGTCCCAATTGCGGAAGGAGTCTGAGACGGGCCATTCTCTCAACATCAGCGCAGAAGCAGATTGTCATCTATTTGATTAGTTTCTTTCTCGCACCTTTGGGACTCTGGTTTGCTTGGAAATACATCAAGCAGAACGACAGGAAGTCAAAAACAATTGGAATTGCAGCCATTGCCCTCACAGTTATATCTGTCGCCATTACAATTTGGACCATGGCAGCACTGTACAATTCAATCAGGCAATGGTTCAACTTACTGACCGGCTTCAATCTGTGATTTAAGAGTACTCTCTGGGGCTGCAAAATGATCATTCTCAGAAAACGATTCCTGACGATTGCGTCTATCATTTCAGTTGCTCTCACTGTATCGCCATCTGCATGGTCGTGGGGACCCGTCGGCCACAGGGTCGCTTCCAGAATGGCCGAAGACCGATTAACTCCCGCAGCTCTTGCAGCTGTCCATAACCTCCTTGGCCCAGGAGTCAGTCTTGCCCAAATCTCCAACTGGGCGGACGAACAACCGAACCCTTCCGGCAGCGCTTCCTGGCATTACGTCAATGTCCCGATCTCAGAATCCCGATACGATGTCAGGTACTGCCCGTCAAGCGGATGCGTGGTCAGCAAGATCGAGGATTTCAAACGTGTGCTAAAAAGTCCAAAAGCGTCGAAAACAGAAAAACAGCAGGCTCTTAAATTTCTCGTCCACATGATCGAGGATCTCTGTCAACCCCTGCATGTCGGCGACACCGGGAACAAAGGAGGGAACCTGATTCAGGTGGAGTTTTACAGCACTGGATCCAATCTTCATCGGGTGTGGGATTCGAAAATCATTGAGCGCCATACGATGGACGAACGAGTCTGGTTATGGGATCTCAATGGAGTGACGAATCCAAAGCTGGCGGCTGAGTGGGCAAAAGGGACTCCGGAGGATTGGGCTACCGATAGCCTGCAAATTGCAAAAAGGGCGTATTGCTTGCCTGAAACCAACAGAGTCATGAAGTCCGGAACCAGGATTGGAAATGACTATTGCAGCATGGCGCTGCCAATTATTCAAAAACAACTGGCGAAAGCGGGAGTTCGGCTTGCTTCAGCCCTGAATGAAATTTTTGGTGATACACAATTGCATAAGGTAGCTACCCCCAACTAATGCATGGGTTTTAATGTAGACGCGGCGTCTCGCCGCGTGCGACTGGCGATTTATTGGGCTGAGCTACGCGGCGGGCCGCAGCGCTATCTATGAATGTCCGCAAGTGAGCGCGCTATTCGGCAGGTTTGAAATGTCTTTGTTTCAGACTGTTTGGATGGGAGGAACGATAATGCGCTATATCCGAATCGGTGATGAGGGTGACGTCATCAATCAGACAGGGAGTTTCGCTTCTAAGATCGGCTAGAATTTTTTGATAACAGAGATCCGGCGCTTCCTGAACCATCAGCTGTCTGGTAAGAAAAAAGGAATTGGCTATATTCATGATAAACAGCCGGACAGTCTTGTCGTTATTGATCAACTGGAAGCCGTACTCTGAAGACTCCGGATGGGGAATCACCCCGAGGTAGCTTAACTGGGGAAGATGCGTTTGCATTAGCCCCTTCCTTTCAAAGGTCGACCCTGAGACAGTTTTCGCAAACTAATAACGGTCAATTATACCACTATTTCATGAAGACTGTCTCAGCTTCTCCAAACAAGGACAATCAAACGGGCGTCTTTTCGAAAGGCTGACAATTGCGGCTTTGTGTTGCCGGATCAGGCTTTGAAGGTTCAAAGGAGACAAGTTTCCGGCCAATCAGGAGAACCAAAAGGCTTCCCCCGCCAAAATGCACCCGCGTTCCAAAATATTGCAGCTTGGATTAAGCACAGACAATAGGTTACCCTATTCGGCAAATTGTATGAAAGGAGCAGCGGGTTTTGTCTATTGAAGACAGGTACGACGGAATCAGAGAGTTGATTGTTTTGGGAAAAAAGAGAGGTTATCTTCTCTATGATGAAATCAATGACTCGTTGCCCGAAGGG
>JAHFUH010000361.1 GCA_023265215.1 Acidobacteriota bacterium | reverse complement strand
ATCGATTTTGATGATTCCTCTTGGCATTGCAGAATTTTGCCGTTTTGCAGGTGTGCTTGTAACGCCTGGCGGACGATGAGGCTAACGTCGCTATTATTCTCCTTGGCTTCCCTTAATAGTGACTGCATAGTGGCATCATCGACTCTAATTGTGATGCGCCTCCCATGTGTTCCTTTTAAGGTTGAGCCTTTTGCCACCGTCTCCAGCCGAGCATTCTGCGCGATTTCTCCTTTTGCTTGGGTGTTGGTCATAGACCCTATAGTTGGCAATTCCGGTTCTTCTCGCCCGTGGGAAGGTTCGATCCATGTTCCCTAATCCAGTGCGGTGCCTCCGGCGCTTGAATCAAAGCAAATCCTGTCTGCGTTTTGAATCCGATCTGAAGAAGATGCCAGCCCCGGACTCTTTATGCCGCAGGCCTCCCGATATTTCTTTAAAATCTCAGCAGGATCAATGCCGGATTTGAGACAATCTTCTGCCGACAATGATAAGGATTCTGATAGCTCCCACCGCTGTTTTTCTCCTTCCGCAATGGTGGTCAGGATTTCAACTCTGTCTTCCGTGTGTCTGGTCGCAGTCTCATCCGGCAATAATTCCTGGATGTGCAAAATGTCAGTTTGGACATCTTCGGTCTTAATATGGAAGAAAGCGGCGACATCTTCTTCCTGAATGCCCCTCATCCAATGAGTGTAGATCCGGCAAGCTCGTTCGTGATGTGGATATTCTACATTCTTCAGGCGAAGGAGCGGACGGAGACTCTCATCCATCCCGGACCATCCTTGAATGCCTAATTGACTCATACCTATATTTTATATCGGATTTGTCAAGCCTCCCGATTTTCAGGGAATATCTGGATAAGCAAAGCAGGATAAGGGATCCAATCGGGAGTTTGGCTTTATAGCAGGATCAGTCCATTGCGTTCAAATGTCCGGCTTTCGTGGATGACGAGGAAGAGTCAAATTATCTCTGCGCCGGCATTCCTAATGCAGTCATTGGCATCGCTCTTGCAGGTCAATCTGTGCAATCTCCGGCCGCGACGGACAATATGCGGATTAGCCAAAGGTTTTGCCGTTCCAGCCCCAATGGCTGGGTTCCAGCTCCTCAAAAGTCAGGTAAACTCGGCTCTGGGGTATTCCCAATTCCTTCTGAAGCAACTGGCTGACCTTGGAGGCAAAGGTCTGATTTACTGCCTTGCTCAACCCTCCGATGGCCTTGATCGTCACAAGTGCGCAGGGATCGGCCGTGCCGCTCATGGTCATGGCCATGTTGTCATGAATTGATGCCATGACATATTGCTCCGGCTTGCCGCTTGTCTCGGCAGCAATTTGCGAGAGCATCTTGGCCAAAGCCTGTTTCTTATTTTGGTCTGCCAGACTGCATGATGTATCAAGCTGAATAAGTGGCATACACGACGCCTCCTAATGGTTCATTAATCCGGCGCTTCTTCCGAAAGCGCCCTATCATTGTCTTATGATCATACTTTCACGGGATGGACTGAAACAAGCCGTGATCTATGTTTTTGCTGTGCATTAATGCACTCGGTTGAAATCCAGAATCATTTCCGGCAAAGCTTTCAATTTATTCGACAATCGCCGCATGGTTCGCTTGGGGTCGGGTCAATCGTCGAGGTTGGAGGTGGCGAGTAGTGGGCGACCGCCGAGGAGTTGAACGATGAATCTGCTTGATTCATCGTGTGCGAATTAATCACTATGCCCTGAAGCTTAAAGAACTGAGGCGCGAAAAGGAGAAAAATGAGGGAGATGAAAACAAAATCTACAAGCGAGAGGAACCTGGCAGCTACAGCTTACCATGAAGCAGGACACGCGGCAGCGGCATGGCTTCTTGGTATAAAGCTTCGCAAGGTTACCATAACGCCCGAAGGGGACGCGCTAGGATATGTTGCCAGATGCGGAATCGCCTTTCCTAAACGAGTGCGAGAAGCTCTTGAATCAGGGGGATCTGAGCGAGAGAAGGCATGGGCACAATATATAGCTGAACGACATGCAATCTATTGCATTGCCGGCATTGAGGCCCAAAAGCGATTCAATCCACATTCAGTGCGTCATTATCATGCAAAGGCAGACCGCGAAGCGGCACTAGAAGGGCTTGTGCGGCTTGCGGCTTCAAATACAATCCTACTTTATTGGCGCATTTTGAAGATACGGGCTAATAATCTGCTGAAAAATCGTGGTACGTGGAAAGCTGTAAAGGCGCTCGCTGATGAACTGATGAAGCGAAAAACATTATCCGGCGACGAAGCATTCGAGATCATGAGGAACGCTACCGCTGTACAAGATGAGGTGGTAAAGCACCTGATAGAATCGAGTTCGAGCAGGCTGGATTTACTATTATCCGATGAGAAAATGCGCGAATTAGAGAATTGCTGGGAGTCTGGCGAAGATGTTTCAATTGGAAAGCGCAAATGAATCATTCGTATGTCCATGGATATGATTTCAGGGAAGGTATCCGCCTACAGGATCAGGCGTCGACGCTGGACGAATTACTACACTCCGATACCGCCTTTCCCGCAGGGAGCCGGGTACTGGAAGCCGGTTGCGGTGTAGGAGCGCAGACAATCATCCTGGCAAGGAACAGTCCGGGCGCGATCATCAAATCAATCGATATTTCCGAATCGTCTTTGGCCGCCGCAAAACAAAAGGTCACGGCAGAGGGTTTGGAGAACGTGCATTTTCAGCAAGCTGATATCTTCAACCTGAAATTTGAACTGGAGTCATTTGACCATGTGTTCGTCTGTTTCGTTCTGGAACACCTGTCCCAGCCGCGTAAGGCGCTCGAAGCTTTGAAAAAAGTTTTGAAACCCGGAGGCACAATCGTGTCTATCGAAGGGGACCATGGCTCGACTTTCTTTTATCCTGAAAGTGAAGCGGCGCAAGCTGCTATTCGATGCCAGGTTGAATTGCAGAAGCGGGCCGGTGGCAACGCTTTGATCGGGAGACAACTCTATCCGCTGCTACGTGCAGCCGGCTTCCAGGAGGTTACTGTCTCTCCGCGGATGGTTTATGTAGATTCCAGCAGGCCCCAGCTTGTCGACGGTTTCACACGAAGAACCTTTACCGCAATGATCGAAGGGGTGCGCGACTCGGCGATCACGGCCGGCATTATCGATCCACAGCTTTTCGATACAGGCATCAAGGACCTCTGCAGAACAGCAGAATCTGATGGAGTGTTTTGCTACACGTTTTTCAAAGCTCGCGGCGTGAAATCTACTCACGAATAGAAGCCATAACACATTTCCTGCAGGTAGTGCTGCCTATGCTCTAATACGTGGGATCCAGCGTGGGACTGACTGGAGATAATCCGTATATGTCTTGCCGAACTTTTTTCGCAGGTGCGGTTCCTCATAAATTGTAACAAATAGATGCGCAGCAATGAACACAAAGCCGGCATAGGCCAGCAAGAACCAAAATCCAAACCACAGGAAATACCCGAGTAAGATCGAAAGAACGCCGAGATACATCGGATTCCGGATATGCAGATAAAACCCAGAAATGACCAATTCCTTTGGCGGATCTATCGGTGCCGGGGTGCCGTGCCCTTCAGCCGCAAAATTCCAAATACTCCATAAAAGAATAATCCCGCCAATTAGCCAAAGCGGAAATGCTAGATAGGCGTGGAATCACATGTCGACCTGTGGACCCGTACACAAGAGTGCCGGTGGGATGTAAACTGCCACAGTGCCGGGGACGACCACTAAGAACGCCAGAGATTTGAAGAAAGTCATTTGCAGATATTACACATTGGCCCTTACATAGTGAAACCAAGCTTCCTGTGCAAATTGCACTTCGCCTGAAAATTAGTTTCATGATTTGGAAGATTGTCCGGTTATCCCCTGAAACCAGGTGCGCTCGCTTTGTGCTTCTCCTGGAATCCGAGGCCGATGATGAGGCCGGCCGTCAAAACAGAAACACAGACCCAGCCGATCATTAGCCTTGTGCCGTCGATTTTCACGGTAGGAATGGTAACTCGGCCATCCGGATCCGGGTCCGTTTCTGGAGCTGGAGGCAGAGCGATGAAGCTATAGGACAGATTTACTGAGGACCAGATTTGCCCGCGAAAGCGGTTTACCTGAGTCCACGGTGGAAAGATCCCTAAAAGGATAAATACAGCAAGCCCAAACCAGAACACGAATCGTTGTCTCTTGCTTTTCACCATTGCAGCCTCCGGTCTAGATAGCTTTGGCTGCGCCATCCTCTGATCGCCAAATGCTAAACTCCATATTCCATCCAATCCGGCTCTTAATTGCTGTCGAATATTTCCTGCGCGATAAGCGGAACAAAATCTTCCTGTGAAGCCTTTTCAATCGTCCCAAGCCGAGCCCTAACGCCAAAAGTGATAGGGGCGTCGCATTCTTTTAGCTCTTTCATGGACCGTTGCTCAATAATCTGATTGAGGCGTACAAGATGAGAATCAAAATGAAGATTCCCAATAGAATCCAGTTGCCCCGAGTTATTCCAATGATTGATTTGTTTGCAGCTTTGCGATGCGGGCCAGCCCCCTGTACCTGAATATGGCTATGTTCATCCAAATATCTGATTGTTCCATCGGGCTTTTGCCTTTCCGACTTTGGCTGATAATCATGCAGCCCCAACGCCCCCCCATCATGATCAGTGGAAAAATTGTGGGGGAGATCGCTTCCTGACACTTCAAAAGCGTCCCAGATCGCCTTCCAAATGCCGACGCACTTCATGAGCACACTAACCGTCGTCATAATCAATACCGGATCGATTGCGCCGGTTTTTTTGTAACCAACCACAACCTCGAATTTTTGAAGATCGCTACCCAGCCAGCGATTCAACAAACGTGCAGATATAGCGCAAATTGGGTCTTCACTCTGGCCGATGCTCTCGATTCCTAGCTGGAAAATTTTGTCATATTCCCTGATTTCTGAAATTGCATAATCGCCATATTCCCCCGTGTTGAGGCAGCGAAGTATCCAACTCCGTATCCGCTCACCCTGTGACGCTTGAGAAAGGTTTCTAACCGCTTGTAGGTCCAATGCGATTGAGGCTAAAGTTAAATCAAAAACAGCCTGGGTTTCGTCCTTGATGACGAAACGTTCTTTGAAAATGTTCTTCATGCCTTGGTGGATGCTGGGCCACGATTCACACGCAAGCTCTACGATCTTAGCCATGAATTTACCTGCCGCTAACTCTTCAGTAATCTTTGCCTTCTGAAATGACATGGCCTTTCCTTTTAGACGCGCAAGCCACAATTTCTTTTTGCCTCGCTTGCTGCGGATGGATTTGCGCCGTGGACTTCAAATTCCTGATATTCAGATCATCAAGCTCGGCATATTTGACACCTACTATACGCAGATAGTGTCCCTCGAAAGAGCGTGGCTCGGCCTGTAGAGTAGCGATGTCTAATTCCCGCTGTGCAAGTTCTGTTTGTAGAGTAAGCAATTCGGCTTGCTTGAGGGCCAACTCCTGTTCTTCCGGAGTCTGCCTCTTTGAGGATTTCATTGGCGGCATATTTCCTCGAATGATTGTGCTGCCAGTCTTATTTCTGAATTCTCCAAATCGAGCTAGCCTCTGCTCCAACACTTCTGCGCGATGCCTTTCGCGTATTATAGGCATGACCTGTTCCTATTGGTAATCTAATATACATATAATACATCCTTCCAGTGCGTACCATTGCTTGGTGCTCCCCGCCTATCATCGGTATCATGATGAAACAGGGACATTTACGGGCGCTGGGAAAACGGATTCAGGAATTACGGAAGGATCGAAATTTCTCACAGGAGCAGCTTGCAGAACGCTGCGGCATGACAACTAACTACATTGGCAAAATTGAGAGAGGCGAAGCTCAGCCAACCCTCGAAGCATT
>JAHFUH010000006.1 GCA_023265215.1 Acidobacteriota bacterium | reverse complement strand
CATCGATCTGTGAAGAAATCCTTCACAGATTATCCTTAACAAATCAACGGAAATGGCTGGAAATTGGCTATAAACTGGTGCGCGATACAGGGTTCGAACCTGTGACCCCTACCGTGTCAAGCTCGCGAAAATATGAGTATTGTCACACTAATAAAGTAAAGGTTGTAGTACCTACCAAATCGGTAGCAAATTCGAGTAACAAACTTGCTCCCGGCGATACTTTTAATCCCCATCGCCAATTCCATGGGACATGGATCCCACAGTGGTTGGATGAGCGTCCTGAAGTTTCGGAACGAGCGAAAAAGCTTTACGCCTATCTGACATATTTCGCTGGAGGTAAGGGCAAGGCCTGGCCGTCATATGCCACGCTCTCTGAAAAGCTTCATGTCACTCGCAGGCATGTGATCCGGATTCTCTGCGAACTCTCGGAGCATAGGCTGATCAAAGTCACGCATGTCAATGACCCCACACGGGGTCACAGAGCAAATGTTTACGAATTCATCTGGCATGTGTGGATGCAACACCCGGAGGACAAAAATTTCAAAATGGTGGTTCCGGAAGAGTCTCCTCCGGAAGAAATCCCGAATTCGTCCGAAGATGTTTTTAATGATTCTCAACCCTCAACACACCCTGGTGACAAAAATGTCACCAGGGTAGTTGAACTACCCTCGACTACCCCTAGTGACATTTCTGACACCAGGGTAGTACAGCAACTACCCCCTAGTGACATGGGTGTCACTAGCCTGGTGACACCCATGTCACCAAGATCCCAAGAGAATAAAGGGAAGAGAATAAACAACTATAAGCACCCGAAGGGCGCTTGTAGTTCGGTGCCGAGGCAAACGCTCTCTCCATCCCAAGTCGCATCTCCTTCCACAACCGTTGAGGAGGTGAAAGTAGATCAAGGGAGGACTCATGGGATTCTTTGGCAAGAGTGGATGCGGTACAACAACGAGAAGAGTGTCTCTCAGCCGATGCCAGAGAAACAGTCGCTGTCTCCGACTCTTCCTGATGAGGAAAATCTCGCAAAGGTAACAAGGGTAAGGGAAACGTTCCCTCCTCCGCCGAAACCTGCTTCTTCCACAGAAAAGTGGGGCAAGCAAGTTCGCCACTGCAAGCACTCTTCCCAAGCAAATCGCTTATCAGAACCTGCACGGCATTCTGCCGCTCTTGTCAGGAAGGCCTGGCAAGTTTCACGGAAATTGCTCACTGAATTTTGGGAAAATTGCAAGATTCAGCCCGATTTACGAATTCTTTTCGGCTACGTCAGTCGGGCTCTACGAGAGGGCTACAAGGAAGAAAGTATTCGAGATGCATTTGCCTGTTCTCTGCATCAGTGCCACGGCCATGCCACGGATTGTGGAAAAATCTGGGAAGCTTCTTCGACGGTTCATCGAGCTGAAAAGTCGCTGAAGGCAAATGGCTCAATGTGGGAGCCAACACCTCCGGAGGAGCGACGACGAATCCGAGCCGAGATTGCCGCAGCTATGGAAGCCTGGGAGGTGCAGCAATGAAGCGTCTGAAAAACTGTGAAATGGAGAGGATTCATTGTCGCAAAAGGGTAGATGGTTTGGTGGAAATCTTAGAATCGCGACACGGCTGGATCACCGCTAAGAAGTTAGCCTGCTGGTTAAATGAGCGCACTTTACGTGCGATGGCAAATGCGAGCGGGGGACGCATTATCACCGGTCAGAAGGGATACAAGGCAGCACGGTGGGCGACTCCCAGCGAAATCGCACATTCAGCTAATTGGCTGGAACATCAAGCCAAAGCTATGCTTGAGCGAGCGGATATCATTCGCTCTACGCATTTGGCCAAGCGACTCCTCAGAACTCAAAAAATCAGGAGGGTCAGGCGATGAATTCTCTTGGCGACTTAGCAAATCAAGTACGTGGAATTCCGCTCACAGAGGTGATGCAAGCCTATGGCATTCCTCTGCAAAGAGAGGGATGTTCGTGGAGGGCAAAAACCGATCAGCATAACATCGTATTACGAGGTGAGCGATGGTTTGATAATGCCTCCAGAGTCGGCGGTGGAGGGGCTATTGATCTGGTAAAGCACCTTACAGGTGCCTCCTTTGCTGGAGCTGTAAAGAGTCTTGCAGAAAGGTTTATTACACATGCTAGTTTCCATCCGGAAGAATTAGTCCGCTCTTTTTCCAAGCCAGTTTCTGAAGAGAAGCGGGAGAGTTTTGAATCTCTGATGGATCGTCTGGGAAAACGAGATGATTCCCAATGGGAGATCGCTCGGAGATATTTGATCGAAAAAAGATCACTCGATTTCCAACTGATTGATCAGCTCCACGACGAGGGAAAAATATATGCCAATGACCATCGTCCCAACCCATCGGTAGTTTTTCTCCATACTGATACGATTGGAAATGTGCAGGGAGCTACCCTTCGGGACACGAAACATCAGTCATCGTTTCGGCCCTCTCTGGGCAACAAAAAGAATGCCTGGTTCATGGTTGGGAATTTGTTGCAAGCACAGTCAATAGTCATCACCGAAGCTCCCATCGATGCTTTGAGTTACTGGTGCCTGAACAGGGCCAGGCATTCTTTTGCTGCTATAAGTGTCTCAGGCACTCATGTGTCAGACGAGTTGCTTCGGTATGCTCAAGCGCACGAAAAAAGGGTCGTCCTGGCTTTTGATAATGACCGCACAGGAGAGTTAGCAGCCGAACGGCTGCTCGGATCTTATGAAAGATTCTGTCGCCAGCGTCCTAATCTCAAAGACTGGAATGAAGATCTCTGCTTCCTGAAGCAGAGCCAGGGGCTTCTTCGAAATCATCAGAACATTCCGAGGATGAGCTTATGAATCAATTTGAAAAAGATTTGCGGCGATATGCTGTCCAAGGAATACCAAGAAGGGAAAGGCTTTTCTTTGGGATGCCTTCTACTCCTCTTCAGGGAGCGGGCATTTCTCCTTATCCCATGCTGATGTCGGGCTCTGTGTTGGAGAAAATACTCACAAAACATAGTTTGTCGCTGGAGCAGCTCATTTCGGTTCAACAAGAACTGCATTCGCCGATCATGGTTTTTGCTTCGGATTCTATCCCCGGTGCAAAGTTGCTCATAACTTCCCTTGTAAGAACCGAAAAGCCGATTGTAGTGGCTATTCATCAAAGCAAACTGGGGCACAAAAATCTAGTTGCTTGTTTGGTCAGCTCAATTTTCGGAGCCTGTCTACGATCGAAAGACCGGATTTGGAGGAGGCAATTTCGACCTCAATCACATTTCCAGCCTCCAACTCCGCTGCCTCAGCAAAGCACGCCAAACCGGGTAATAAAGGAACAAAGAGCCAAATTTTCCGCCCATCCTCATGTTGAACGTAAAGGTGGATGCCAGCACGTTTTCCTTTCTGCCAAGCAGAGGTTCGGGACCCTTTGCTGTAAACAGCTTGGTCAACTTTTGCCTTCCAAGTGCCGAGTGGACGGTCTTGTGAATAGGCTTCGCGGTCAAATTTTATCTCTGCAAGATCGTTGTGACGTATGGGCATGGCTTCAAAATAAAGTTTTGGAGAGATCCCTTCGCAGCCACGGAAAAATACTTTTCCGGTGGTTGAGAAGATTAGAGTGGCTGGATAGAGCCATTCTTTTTGCGACGGTTCTTACCCTATGTAAGGACCGTCGCCATAATACTTCGGAGACAAATAACAATCACAACTTACTGGATAGCAGCAAGTTTTATTTAAGGATTTTTCAATGCTGGCGATCTACATCTCCGGCAGTCGGAACTTCTGAGAGCACATGTTGCCACCAATCAGTGAATGGTAAATCACTCCACTTGGGAGCTCTTCAGCAAGGCCGGGGTGGTGGCAATCCACCCCTCCCTGTTCGGCTTTTGAGGGCAAACAAAAGCCTGCGCCATCAGTCGGAGAATGGCAAAAACTCCCATTCGGGAGCCTCTCAGAACCAAGGTTTCCGCCCAGGGTTCACAGTCGTTCCCCTAGGGCAAAACCTTGGCCGGATAGCACTTTTCCAGGGGGAAAAGTACGGGCGTTTTTTTCGCTTCGCTTCAAAAACCTCTCCGCGTGTCAGGCACGCTTTGAGTTTGACTCACTTTCGTTCGCAAAATTTTAGCAGATCAAAATGAAATCCAGGAAAAATCCCAATCATGTTTCATTTTCCTACGACATCTCCCCTGAATCAAAGACGCGCTTTGAAAAAATTCACCGAGCGCTGAAATTCAAAACGAAATCGCAAACGCTCGAAGCAATTATTTTGCAAGCTTCGATGCAAGACATCTCAGGACCGGATGCTCTTCGCCGAATTGAAATCAAAATCGATCAACTTACGGAATTCATCGAGATGGGATTATGAAAAACGGACAGATTTTTGCACGAAAATCTACAAATCGCGGCGTCGTGGACATCGAGTATTTGGATGAAACTTCTCAGAAGAAAGAATACTTGCGTCGACGTTCGAT
The DNA here is from genome assembly GCA_023265215.1 of Acidobacteriota bacterium. Classification (GTDB taxonomy): domain Bacteria; phylum Acidobacteriota; class UBA6911; order UBA6911; family UBA6911; genus UBA6911. The sequence continues at coordinate 1,441 of JAHFUH010000006.1, read as the reverse complement.
CGAAAAAACCGAAGTTGGAAAAAAACTAAAGGCATTTGCCGATTACGCCTCAAAAGAAAGCATCGGCCAAGTTCACGTCGGTGGATTTTTCCATATCATGGTCCGGATAAATTCTGACGGCACTAGTACTGCGCCTACTTCTCTTTCTAACGAAGAACGTAAGCGGCGGATTGTAGAAAATTGGATGGAGCATCTCCGGGCGCATAATTCAACTGACGGAAAGAAAAAGAAAGTCATCCAACATCGGCTCGTTTTTTCGATGTCGACCGAACAACACGATGTCTTCGTCGCAGCGGGAATCAATCCAGATCAAGTTTTGCATACGACGATGAAAAAGATCATGAAAAAATTTTCTGAGCGATTTCACACCGGAGACTCCATTGGCTACGCCTACGGATTTCATCACGACACGGATAATCTCCATGTGCATGTCGCCCTTTGTCCTCGAACCAAATTAGGAAAATACGTCGGATGCAGTACGAGCCGTTCAAAGCAATCCAAGCATAAGCGACAAATGGACTATTTACGCGAGTGTTTCGCACTGGACAACAAACGCTGGGAAAAAGATCTCAGCCAGCCTGAAAAAATCGATGAGATTTTATCGAAGCGATTCGACAGTCACAAAATTGTCTTTAATCCAAAATTAACGGCCACTCGCCGGAATCAACTTGTTACCGACCATAATGAGCAGGCGAATAAGCTCCAGCAGATGTACACGCGTATTAATGCACTGGAGTTAGAATGTCAGAGACTCCGTTCGGAGTGGTTGATTCAGAAAAAATCCCGATCTGATTTATTAAATTTCCTTGGAGGATTCTCAAAAAAATCTCCCTGTCTCATTCCTCGTACTCACGTCTCATACCAGCTTGTGCGTGAGAAGCAAAAAGCACTCTTCCGACTTAAGCGAGAATACCGCAAGGAACACAACAAATACCAAAAAACTTACCGAAACGATTATGGCGCTCATCAAACTGAAAAAAACCGCATCCACGGATATCGAAACAGAAACTCACAACGAAGCGGGATCACTATTTAGTGAGTTTGTTCGATGCCAGAACTTCGTTTTCAGACTCCGTGACATGGATTGTTTTTTACACGCAGAGCAAGTGGAAGGCCCCAATGTCACCGCCGTCTATCTCAAAGGGTATTCGCCTCACGTAGTCGATCCGGAAGGGAAATTATTTTCATTTCTCTGTTCTAAATTCACTCCAAAACCAGTGACTGATGAATAAATTTTTCCAATACATTTTATTCGGAGCGGCTTGCGTTGGATCATTCTTTTTTCTCTCCTCTCCTGCAAATTGGATTGCGGCGAGTGTTTGTTTGGTTTTTGCGATTCTGACGTTCTTTCTCGATGGACCGCAAACAATTGTTCGGATCGGCGGAATTTCCTGGAAATTTGAGGACTTTGTTCGGGGCTGGTTGATCACCGGAAAAACGG
>JAHFUH010000360.1:3377-5884 GCA_023265215.1 Acidobacteriota bacterium | reverse complement strand
CCTTCATCCCCTTCCCGGGGCAAGGTTACGATTCAAACGCTGCTTTCAAAAAAGCAGCGCTGAGAGCCAATCACATTTTTAACCGCCTACGATTTCCCAACCGCGGTTGCGCTGGATCGCGCCGGCGTTGATGGCATTCTGGTCGGCGATTCGCTCGGAATGGTCGTGCTGGGATATGAGAACACTTTGCCTGTTACCATGCAGGATATGCTTCACCATTGCCGCGCTGTAGCGCGCGGAGCATCCCGTGCGCACCTTGTGGGCGATATGCCCTTCATGTCCTATCAGACTTCCGTTTCCGACGCATTGCGCAATGCTGGAACCCTTCTGCAGAAGGGCGGCATGGATGCGATTAAGCTGGAGGGCGGCCGGGACAGGGTTGGCGCCATAAAAGCCATCATTTCCGCAGGGATACCCGTCATGGGTCACCTGGGACTGACGCCTCAAAGTGTCCACCAGTTCGGCGGGTGGAGGGTTCAGGCGAAATCCGCGGAAGCAGCCCGGACTCTTATCGAAGATGCCCTCATCCTTGAAGATGCCGGATGTTATGCGATCGTATTGGAATCGATACCGGTAGAGGTTGCTCAGCTGATTTCGAAACGCCTGTCAATCCCCGTAATCGGGATAGGCGCAGGAATGGATTGCGATGGCCAGATTCTGGTTACCCACGACCTTCTTGGGCTCTTTGATCGATTCACTCCGAGCTTTGTCAAAAAATACGCGGATCTGTACGGGGAAATGGGGAAAGCATTCCGGCAATATATTGACGATGTAAAAGAAAGGCGGTTCCCGGCCGTGGAGCATGGATTCTCGATGGATTCGCAGTCGCTCCGCACACTCGTTAAGGAAATAGATCTGCCGGAAATTGAGCTCGAATCAGACGACAATCCAGGCGCAAGGTATCATTAATTAGAAGCCAGGAGCCAGAAGCCGGAAGCCAGAATGGAATTCCGAATTCGCTCTTCTGAAAAAATATGGAGGGGTGGATCCGAACTCCGGCATTTTTATTCCGGCTTCCGGCTCCTGGCTTCTGGCTTCTAAAAAGGTAAATCGTGAAGCGGGTAGTTCTGTTTGGTACCGGGGCAATGTCCTGTCTTTTTGCCGCCCGGCTGGCAAAAGCTGCGGATATCGCCATGATCGGCACCTGGACTGAAGCTATTGATGCAATTCGCCGCCGTGGGATTCTGATTGAGGGATTGCGGGGCGCCGGCGTAATTCGCGTGGACTCCCATTATATCGGGGAGCCGGCAGCTCCAGCGGATCTAGTTATTATTTTAGTGAAGGCATGGCAAACCGGGACCGTGGCAAAGCATCTGGCAGGTTATCTGCGCTCCGATGGAATTGCCATATCGCTGCAGAATGGTCTGGGGAATCTCGATCTTCTGGGAGAAAGAGTTTCTCCTGGCTCAACGGCAATGGGCGCAACTTTACTCGGCCCGGGGCATGTGCAACCAGGAGGTGAGGGCTTGACTCAAATGGTTGCATCCGATTGGGTCGTGGACCTGTTCCGGGAATCCGGCCTGGAAGCCCGCCGCTGCAATGCGGATGAAGCGGAAAGCCTTCTATGGGGAAAGCTTTGTGTGAGTTGCGGCATTAATGCTTTGACTGCTTTGCTGCGAATTCCCAATGGTGGACTTTTGGAAAGGCCCGATGCATCCGCCCTCATGATCAAAGCGACTGAGGAATGCGCAGCTATTGCAAAACTTAAGGGAATAGTACTCCCTTTTGCCGATCCGGCCCTCTATGTCAGGGAAGTGGCGAAGCGGACTGCGACCAACAGGTCCTCGATGTTGCAGGACATCCTGCGCGGTGCGCCGACAGAATGCGATGCCATCAATGGCGCCGTTGTGCGCGAAGCCAACCGGTTCGGAGCGTCTGCTCCGGTCAATGAAATACTCCGGCAGCTGGTTAGAGCCGCCGGCGATAAAACAGGAGTGATTTCAAAACATGCGGACAGTTGACAGCCTTGTGGAATTGAGAAGGATCCGGTCTTCCATGGACGGGGCATTCGGACTTGTCCCGACAATGGGAGCGCTGCACGCCGGCCACAGCTCTCTTGTAGCCAGGGCCCGTTCGGAATGCAGTCATGTTGGCGTGAGCATCTTTGTCAACCCCGCGCAGTTTGGCGCCGGTGAGGATTTTGGAAATTACCCCCGCAATGCCCGGCGCGATCTCGATCTGCTCGAAGGGCTGGGCGTTGATCTCGTCTGGACGCCTGCGATTGAATCCATATATCCGCCCGGCTATCAAACGTGGGTTGATGTCGAAGAAATCGGCGCGCCTCTCGAAGGCAAATGCCGCCCTGGGCACTTTCGAGGAGTGGCCACTGTAGTAGCAAAACTGCTGAATGCATTTTTGCCGGATAAAGCCTATTTTGGGCAAAAGGATGCTCAGCAGGTCGTTGTGCTCAGGCGCATGGTCCAGGATTTGAATTTCCCCGTTGAACTTGTGATCTGTCCGACAATTCGCGAGACTGATGGCCTGGCTATGAGCAGCCGGAATGCATA
>JAHFUH010000360.1:0-3277 GCA_023265215.1 Acidobacteriota bacterium | reverse complement strand
ATGCTCAGCAGGTCGTTGTGCTCAGGCGCATGGTCCAGGATTTGAATTTCCCCGTTGAACTTGTGATCTGTCCGACAATTCGCGAGACTGATGGCCTGGCTATGAGCAGCCGGAATGCATACCTGAATCCCACAGAACGTCAGGCAGCAACAGTTCTTTGCCGGGCTCTTTCGGCTGCCGGGGAAAAATACCGCCTGGGAGAGCGAAATGCCGAGGTCTTGCGGGGCGTTATGCGCACGGTCGTCCGGTCGGAACCGCTGGCGTATGAGCAATACATTTCTGCGGCCGATCCGGAAACTCTCTGCGAACTACAGGAAATTGAAAATGGTGTTTTGCTTTCGCTGGCTGTGCGGATAGGGAAGGCTCGTCTAATCGACAACATTCTGATCCCGGCCGGCCAAAAACTCGAAGTCGGGTCTTGAAGATTTAGCGGGTGCAATCGGAAGTGAGAGTCAACGCATGATGAGCAAAAAGAGATTCCAAGCGCTGAAAGCGCGGAATAGCAAAGCCCAGGGTGGGTGAGAGGAGAAGAAACAAAAAGCCCTGTATGCGTGACACATCGATCTGTGTCACGCATACAGGGCTAATATTGTGCTATCCAAACACCCAGGGCTTGCACCCATAAGCGCTAAGATAAGCATGAATCCTGCAGATCAAATAAAAATAATATCGAATATCGAACAAGGAATATTGAATTACGAAGGATTTTTTCACTTCTGCGGTTCGAAATTCCTTGTTCGACATTCGATATTTAAAGTCCGATCCAGCAAATTCACTTATCTTAGCGCTTATGGGCTTTCGCCCTGGGCTTTGCTGCTTTGCGCTTTCAGCGCTAACATCTTGACTCACACTTCCGATTACATGCGGACTTAGCCCAAGACCCGGCACAGTTTTGATAGGAGGTGCGGCGTGCTGCTTGCCATCGATATAGGAAATACCAGCATCACATTGGGACTATTCAAATCTGACAAGATTGATGCGCATTGGAGGCTTTCCTCAAATAGCGAACGAACTTCGGACGAATATGGAATTTTGCTCGTCCAGTTGCTGGAGCGGGCCGGCGCCAGTTCAGGCGAAATCAAAGATATAGCCATTGCTTCTGTGGTGCCTCCTTTGACCGGTACTCTGGAAAGGGCCTGCCTGGATTATCTTGGCGCCTTGCCGCTTATCGTGGACGCGGGCACGCGAACCGGGATAAAAATTCGATATGAAGATCCCAAGCATCAGGTGGGCGCCGACAGAGTTGTAAATGCGGCAGCGGTTCGGCGCTTTCATAAAGGGCCCGCTTGCATCGTCGATTTCGGCACCGCCACAATTTTTGACGCTCTGTCGGCCGAAGGCGATTACTTGGGCGGCGCAATAGCTCCGGGAATCGGCATTGCTTCGGAAGCCCTGTTCTTGCGTACGGCCAAACTTCCAAGAGTTGAAATCATGCGTCCTCCATCGCCTATCGGCCGCAATACGGTCCATTCGCTGCAGTCAGGCCTGCTCTACGGTTACGTTGGGCTGGTGGACGGGATGGTGAATCGGTTTCGCGCTGAACTCGGGCCTGAGATGAAAACTATCGGGACAGGCGCCCTGGTCGAGCTCATTGCGAAGGAAACCAGGAGCATCGACATTGTCGAACCGTGGTTAGCGCTACAGGGGCTGAAAATTGTCTATGATCTGAACCGGACGAGATGACGGAATTAAGCATTAACGGTATTTGCATTCGTCATTCGTCATTCGCTTTAAGGTAACCCCCCGGCTTGGCCCGCGCTGCAGGGCACACTTAAAACTGTGGGTAGCATCGCGGCGATTCTCCAGAGTCCGAATGTTCGTTCGGCTCAAGCCCGAAGGGCCGGCAGTGAATAGCCCCGGCCGCAAGGCCGGGGTTAGCGATTTCGATTGAATGAGCGCTGAAAGCGCGGCACTCAAACGAAATCGCATCATAAAGTGCCGCGCCTTCGGCGCTTCCATCGTCACCAACAACATAATCCCGGCCTGACGGCCGGGCCTATTCACTGGCGGCCCTTCGGGCCTCATTCGGCATCCTGAGCAATGAGGGGCCAATCCAAACCCACAGTGTCACGTGTGGGTAACAGCGAGGGCTTTGCCGGAGTTCACTGACTTATTTTGCGATCTTCTTGGGGCTGATACGCGTTAACTCATCCAGCAGAATCTTTGCGTCCTTTGGGACTTCATTGGTTGGGTTGAGCAGAATGCTTCGCGGCTCAAGCTGCTTGCCATAAAGAACAAAATTGGCGTCTTTATCGGGACGAACCACTCCCCCTTTGAGAGACAGACCTCCGAAAACTCCCTTGGCTCGGGAATAAGCCAGGATTTTTGCCGTCAGCCAGGCATCGGTTTCCGCCGAGGCAGTTCTTCCGATCGGCCCCGCGGCAACTGAAGCATCTCCGCCGAGTGTGAATTGGCTGTCGAGCAGGCTCTCAAGTCCGGAAACATTCATGACGACCAGCACCAAATCGGTTGCCTGAGCGCCGATCTGCAGGCCAAAGCTTGCTCCGCCTACCATCATCATGGATGGAGCGCTCCAGGGGCCACTTCCATTATCCGTTCTGCAGGACATCACGCCCTTACCGTAGTTGCCTCCGAATATGAAAGCCAGCTTTTTCACACTGGGAATGACGGCGACGCAGGAGCATTTGTCCAGGAGATCTTTCGGGATACCCTTATCCGGTGTCTCTGTGATTTCCTTCAGGACAACCGCGGCGCGAACGACACGGTCATTTACATCTGCGGCAAACAATGAGGAAGAGCCAAGCAGAGCCATTAATGCAAAAGATAGTTTTTTCACAAAGCCTCCGAAAACATGCGAGCCGGAATTGTGGATCTACATGTTTAGATTAACACAGGAAGGGACGCTGAATACGCGGAAAAACGTGGAGAGTTTTTTCATATTTCCGCGTGATTCCGCCCTGTCCTCGCAGGCTGCGTTCCGATTTTTAGGGATTATTAGGGCTTTTGCAGGATGTGACCGGATCAGGATGAAGCCCGGCAATTATCTTTCATGCGCGGCTTGAAGGAAAAAAATTCGGAAACGTTCTCGTGCACTAATTGAGGGAAGGTTTTGTCGAGATAGGAACGAATCGAGACGTAACACTGGTCGCAGGTGTTGTGGTGGGTAAATTCCTCAACCATCCGGGCCTGTTCGTGCAGGCCGTAGCGCTTAAACTGCATCGAGCATGGTTGCAGAGCTCCGTCGCTGGTTACGACAAGCCAGCGGAGTCCGGCCTTGCAAGCAGGGATCCCGCCGCTGGAGAAGTACCGGATGGTA
>JAHFUH010000359.1 GCA_023265215.1 Acidobacteriota bacterium | reverse complement strand
TACGCATTTTGTCCAGAAATTGCAATATAACAGCGTCTGCCGGCGAGACGCCGGCGCTCCCAGGGCGCTTCATTTAATTCGTCACATCTACCGGCATGACTCGCACTTCCGATTACACCCGTCGGGGTGAGCGGTCGGCAGCAAAAAAATGTAAAAGCCATTATCTTGGTATATATTGAATTGAAGAAAGGTTCCCAGGTGAACTCCACAGCTCTGAATATCAGGAGAATCCAAGAACGGATTGCAATAGCGGCGGAGAATTGCGGGCGTTCAGCGGAGGAAATAACTCTTCTGGCAGTCAGCAAGTCCTTTCCGAAAGAATCCATTGCCCAGGCGGTGGATTCGGGTGTGCGAAAATTCGGAGAAAATCGAGTACAGGAAGCCGAAGGCAAAATCCTCCAATTTGACAAGAGCCTGCATCTGGAATGGCACCTCATAGGGCACCTTCAATCAAATAAGGCTCGTCGGGCGGCAGAGCTTTTTGACCTGATACATTCGATGGACAACGCCGAGACAGCCGGTAAGCTTGACCAGGCGTGCAAGGATCTCGGAAAAATTCTGCCCGTTTTGCTCCAGGTCAAACTTGGCGGAGAAGAAACCAAATCCGGTGCGGACTCGCATAATGTGCATGAGCTTTGTGAAGCGGTTTCGAATTATAAAAATATTCGAATTGATGGCTTGATGGCTATTCCACCTTTTTTCGATAACCAGAACGACGCGCGACCTTATTTCGCGCAATTGCGCGAACTGGGAGAAAAACTCGAGTCGGAACAGCCCGGCTGTCTCGGGCGGCGGCATCTTTCGATGGGCATGAGCCACGATTTCGAGGCGGCCATCCGGGAGGGCGCCACCATAGTTCGAATAGGCACGGCTATATTTGGAGCGCGGCAGTATGATGGATGATTTGAAAGTCCGGGAAACCAGCCTGGGGCTCGAATTTCAACTGCACGTTTTGCCGCGCGCAAAACGCTCCGGACTCGCAGGCCTGCACAATGGCGCATTGAAGATAAGGGTAACCGCCCCGCCCGTTGACGATGCGGCCAATCGCGCCATCATTGAATTTTTCTCCCGCCTGCTGGACATTCCAAAATCCAGCATTCAGATCCTGACCGGCGCCAAGTCCAGAGAAAAGAAGATCCGGATAAAGAGCTTTAAGCTGAGCTGCTTTCTTGAAGTCCTTTCCGCATTCCACAGCTTGTGAAAATATTGTGGAAAAGACGGGGAGCTGCAATTCGTAAGTTATTGAAATATTTGATTATGCATCATTGTTCGGCCGGCGGATCAGCCTGTGGAAAAGTGCAGGAGAGCCGCGGGCGGGACGCCCGAGCTATGCGCCAGGGGAGATGCGTACGACCACTACCGTGATGTTATCCGGCCCGCCACCTGCATTTGCCGTATTGACAAGCATCTCGCATATTTCCTGCGGACTCTTGCCGCTGGATGACAGGAGATTCTGGATTGCCTGATCTGAAAGAACATCCGTCAATCCGTCCGAACAGATCAGGAAAACATCATTTTGATGAATATCGTCGCTTTGGATATCCGCTTCGACCTGCGGATGGGTGCCGATGGAGCGTGTTATCAGATTTTTTCGGGGATGATGGGAGAGGTCTTCTTTTGTGATCAGGTTATCTTCATACAACTGCCATACGACAGAATGATCACGCGTAAGCTGAACGAGGATTCCGTTCCTCAAAAGATATGCGCGGGAGTCGCCGACCTGGGCCAGGTAGAATCGATTTTCCCGGATCACGAGGAGGGTTAAAGTGCTGCCCATTCCCCGATATTCAATCTCATGAACCTGGGCATCATAAACCCGCGTATTGGCATTCTGAACTGCCAGTTGAAGAAGCTCTTCTGGATTCGAATCGGGTTCGGTATTCGACAGGATTTCCTCGATCGTTGAAGCTGCTATCTGGCTTGCAACTTCCCCGGCAGCATGTCCTCCCATTCCGTCGGCCACCAAAAAGATCTTTTTTTGAAGATTAGCGACCCTCGAGTCCTCATTGGATGTCCTGACCCGGCCTTGATCGCTATGATCTCCGCATTCTATATGCAAATCGTCACCCCTGCATTGAAGAGCAATGAACTCTTTCCTTACAGCCCCAATCTGGATATTTCATGATACTCTTCTTCATTTTAGATCCAAAGCATTTCGAACCAAAACTCCACAAAGCAGGCGTACGGGAGTCCGGCCTAATGCAGCCGCATGAGCGCGGCACATCCTAATTCTCGGACAGGCTCCTAGGAAAAACTGTGCAGCATTAAGCGGGATGCCGGCACTCCCTTGCCCCCGTTGTGATATTATGGGCAATCAGATTTGACCTGAGGACATTCAATGCGATTATCTTGCGAATTCCGGTACAGGGTCCTTTTCTTAATGATCCTGGTGCTTGTTGGATCTCACAATGCCTTCAGCGGCGTTTCCGGCCCAATCCAGGAGCAATACAAGCGGGAATATCAAAACAAAGCAATTTTTCTGAAAATACCGGTTTATTCTGAAAAGCAGCTTGTCTATATCAATGATCAGAAAATCCGTGCGGAACAGGGTCTGGGCACTCCCCGGTACAAAGTGGGTGATCAGCTGAGAATCCTGGCGATCGATTTTTCCGGCGACGAGATCAAATTCAGAATGGGGGCAATTTCCAGTACAGGTGTTGTCGAAATCATTTTTAAATTCGACGGCAATTTGCAGGAGAGTTTCCCAAACAAGGAAGTCTTTGATCGTGCTCTCCAGTTCACATTTACGGAAGGGCTGAAGTATACGGATATCGAAGAGGCGAAGCGCAGCTTTGTCGAGCAGGAATTCGATCGATCCATTCGGGACATTGCCGTTTCGGCTTCAATCAATCGAGAGACGGTGCTAAAAAGCATTGCTTCGCAGGTTCCCGCCTATCAGGACGCACAACGCGATATTGAGAATCTCAAGAACAAACTGCAGGACGTTAACGGGCAGCTGAAGCAGGCATCAGAAGAAAACCGCAAACTTGATTCAACCGTGAAAACAGAGCAGACGGAGTTGTCCCGGTTGAAAAATGCCAACGCTGCACTGCAGGATAAAATCGACAATTCCGCATTGCAGGTATCCAAGCTGGGAGAAGACCTCCGGGATGCCAAGGGAACGGCGCAGGGATATCAGCAGGGGCTCGCCAACATACAGCGTTCTCTGAACATCAAAGTGGAATCAAACCGGGATCTTGCAACGCAAATAGCGGATCTTGGCCAGGCAATCCGGAAACTGCAAAAAGATAATGACAGCCTGACGAACCAGATTGCCTCCATTCGGACAAACCTGGAATCTCAGCAGGCGGCCAATGGGCGCCTGGTATCGGAAAATGAAGAACTGCAATCCAACAATCGTCAAATGCAGAGTACGATCAAAACTCTAGGCTCCAATGAAGACTCTCTCGCCAAGAAATATCTTGATCTGGAAAATGCCAAAAAGGCAATCGATGACTTTGCTCAAGTCGCAAGAGCGCTTCGCACCCGGGTTGTCGAGGAGAGGAACGAGGCGGGAGAACGCAGTGGAAAAGTGAGCATTTATCTGAAGAACACGCTTCTTGGATCCCTGGAATGGAGACTCCCGGCCAACATCAGTCCCGGCGTGAGCGCAAATTGCGAGGTCAGTTTTAAGGCCGAATCGATCGATTATGTCCGGTTAACACCGGAAGAGCGGCATATGCTGCACACGCTTGGGGATCGGTTGAAAATGAAGATCGATCTAGCCTCAGGCTCTGAAACAATGGAGGTAACGCCGGAGAAGAAGGAATCGCTCCGTGAAATCGGAGAAAGAGATCGTGCGATCTGGACTTGGAAAATAGGGAATCATGGATCCCAGGATTCCCGGCTTTTAATTTCAGCCCGGCTGGTCAACAAAAATTCCGAAGAGATCTCTTTCCTCCAACAGGAAAACGCCGTTCTTGCCACCAATATTGTCAGGCAGGTCCGAAGCTATCTCCAGCCCATTCCTCTTGCCGTCGGCGCCGTCATCGGGTTCCTGATTTTCGGCATTGTCGGGATCTTCCGTCGGCCTAAGCGTCCGATTCATTTGAACAACAATCCAACCGATCCTCCCGCTTACACCGGCCGCAAAGAGCTTTAGCGGATAGCCGACTTTGACAACTGGGGGGGGCTCTCGTAAGTTATTGAAAACATTAGGAAGGACCCTTAAAAGTCTTCACTACACCTTCATCTTAAATGCGGCCATTAGGTGCAAATGGTGCCAGGCACCATTTGCACCTATTGTTGAAACCGTGATCGTTGACGTGCACGAGCTCGCCACCGGCTCTGCCAGGCTGTGACGGAGGATGCTTAATCGGCCTTGCCGCTTAGCTCGATAGTGCGGGTGGATGCATTCCAGGCTTTCACACGGTCAATGTCTGACGCGTTGAGAAATCGGAAATTATATTTCTTGTTATTGCGGGTCCTGATAGAAAGATCGCTTCCCTGGATTACAAAAGCGCGCAATTCTTTGTAAGGCTCGTAAAAACTGTGGTCTGTTTCGGCTGTCCTGAATTCCACGCCCTCTTCCGTAAATCTGAGATTTCCTTTGCAGCTCGAAAATGTATGCTTGTGTTCGACGGCAAAAAGCACTTTCAGGATTGAATTCGCCTTTGCCCGGTCTTGCAGGTCCTGAATCATTGCCTGAAGGCGCTCGGGACTGTACTTTTCGACTCCCCCCAGATCCTTCGCTTTGCGGAGATGCTCTTCCGACGCCTTGAAATTGTTCCGATGATAATCGTAAAGAATTCCCAGGTTCAGATGTGCCATTATGTTGTTGGGATTCAGGGCAATGCATTTTTCAAAATTGAGGATTGCGGTATCCAGTTGCTTCTGATCCTGGTAGCTCGCCCCTATATAGAAATATGCCTCGTCGCTGTCCGGCTCGGATTTCAAATATTCCTGCCATTCGGAAATGGATTTCTGATAAGAACCGGCGCGGAAATCATTGATCGCGGACTGCTTGAGTGCGGTTATTTTGGCTTTGGTCTGCTGCTCTTCCGGTGCTTTTTGAATATGCTGCTGTTCGGATTGCGCCATTTCGACAAGCTTGGCCTCAGCAACAGCCAATCGAGTTTTGCTGTAGTTGTCTTCGGGAAAATATTGAAGAATCAACCTGAAGTCATTTCTTGCGCCTTGCCAGTCGGCGCCGGCCGCCTTGGTATCTGCACGGCTTTGCAGCAGTTCCTTTAAGTGAGCCAGAGTTTCCCGCACATAGGAGTTTCCCTTGTCGAGACGCTGAATGTTCCGGATGCTCTCGAGCGCATTGTCTTTATCCGGCGGAAGGAGACTGCCGACGCGCATTGCGTTTTCTGCCTTGGCCTTCAAATCCTGTATCTGCTTCTCGCGGTCCTTTACGCTCTCGTCGAGTTTGGCTGCGATATCGGTCAGGCGCTCCTCAATAGAAAGGTCGTTGGGCAAAAGCAAAGCAAGGTTTTTGTACTGCTTTTCGGATTCCAGCCAGTCCTCGCGGGCATAGGCGAATTCCGCAAGGCGGCGCAACGTATCGGCGGCTTTTCCTTTCACCTCCAGCGCATAAGTGTTGGCGGGATCGATAGCCAGGATTTTATCGGCAAAGTAGATTACGTTGTAATCATCCGGGGGAGGCAGAAGGATATTTTCTTTCTGGGCAGTTTCGAGCTTCTTTCGCCAGGCTTCAACCTCCGCCAGCTGTTCATTGGACAGATGGGGAATGATCGGTTCCAGATTCCAGTGAAGGTTTTCTGTGGCGTAGGGCATAACCGTTACTTGCTGGACAAATTCACGGTACCCTTCCTTGGTAATCTTCAGCGGATGCCCTCCGGTGCGAAGATCCGGGATAGTGATCGGCGATGCGCCCCGCAATCTTCCGTCGACGGTGACGATGGCGCCGGCTGGAGTTGTCTTTATGACCAG
>JAHFUH010000358.1 GCA_023265215.1 Acidobacteriota bacterium | reverse complement strand
CTGCAGCTCTTTGATTAATTCGGAAATTCCCGATGTGCGCACCTGCCTGCCGGCGAGGACGCCGGCGCTCCCAGGGCATAAGCCCATTAGGTTTTGAGTCCCACTTCCGTTTGCACCCACTGGAACTGGAAACGCTATTTAAAACAGATTTTTCTGACTGCTGGGAAGCTCGATACGGAAGTGCTCGAAGGCCTTCCGTGTTGCCATTCTGCCGCGCGGAGTTCTGTCGAGGAATCCTATCTGAATAAGGTAAGGCTCGTAAATGTCTTCAATGGCGTCTGCATCTTCGTTGATAGCTGCCGAGAGAGAGCCGACTCCCACCGGGCCGCCATTATATTTTTCCAGGATGGTGAGCATAAGCTTGCGGTCGATTTCATCGAAACCATAGGTGTCGACATCCATCATCTCCAGGGCATCGATCGCAACGGAACGGTTGATGCGACCGTCCACCTTCACCTCCGCATAGTCGCGAACGCGCCGGAGCAGCCGGTTCGCGATTCGCGGCGTCCCGCGGCTGCGGGACGCGATCTCGAGTGCGCCTTCCTCGTTGATGTCCACGCCCAGGGTCAGAGCGGATTGGCGGACGATGATTTTCAAATCTTCATGGGTATAGAATTCAAGCCGGTGAATAATTCCAAAGCGGCCGCGCAGAGGGGCCGTGAGAAGTCCCGCCCGGGTCGTGGCGCCCACAAGAGTGAATTTCGGCAGCGGCATTTTGATGCTTCGTGCTCCGGGTCCCTCTCCGATGATAATGTCGATGTAAAAATCCTCCATGGCAGGATAGAGAATTTCCTCTATGGACGGGTGCAGCCGGTGAATCTCATCGATGAACAAAATGTCGTTCGGCTTAAGATTGGTCAGGATGGCAGCCAAATCCCCCCGTTTCTCTATTACGGGCCCGCTGGTCGTGCGGATGCTGACATTCATTTCGTTGGCAATAATGCTCGCCAGAGTTGTTTTCCCCAATCCCGGAGGGCCGTACAGGAGAACGTGATCGAGATGCTCCTGTCGCTTTAGAGCTGCACGGATGCTGATGTCGATATTGTCTTTGACCTTCTGTTGCCCGATATACTGCCGCAGAGTCTGCGGACGCAGGGTTTGTTCGAATGATTTTTCCTCAGACTGGGGGACCGGGTTCAGAAGTGCGTGGGTGAATTGACTTTTTGTCATGCCTGAATTGTTGACCTGCTAACCGGCTAGTCGTTTCAAAGTGCTGCGCAAAACTTCTTCAAAGGTTCGCTCGCATTCCGCCGAGCGAAGGACCGTCGAGAGTGCTTTCTCCGCCGAGTTCCTAGGATAGCCCAGATTGACTAGGGCTGAAAGGATATCCTCCTCCAGCGCGCTGGGCTTGGCGACATCCCGTGCTGATTCCACCTGGTCCGAAACAAGAAAAGGCGCCACTTGGCTTTTTAACTCGAGCACAAGTCTTTCGGCGGTCTTGCGGCCCACTCCAGGAACTGCTGTGAGGCGCGCCAGGTTTCCATCGGCGATTGCCTGGGCCAGTTCCTCCACTTGCGCTCCGGACAGAATTGAAATCGCAAGCTTGGGCCCTATTCCGCTGATTGAAACCAACTTGAGAAAAAAATCCTTTTCACGCTGGGAATGGAAACCGAATAAAGTAAGTGCGTCTTCGCGCACGTGTGTGTGAATCTTCAGCGCCACTTCGCTTCCTTCGCTGGGAAGCTCATAGAAGCTTGTCAGAGGGATGTGAACCTCATAACCGACTCCGTGCACGTCGAGAATCACCGCATTCGGTTTTTTTACAAGAAGCTGGCCTCGCAAATGTCCAATCATATTTTTTGGCGTACGGCATTCAGGCGTCAGCACTCAGCAATTACATACGGCTGAGTGCTGACGCCTGAATGCTGTGCGGCTACCTCGGGGTGGCGTCGGGCAATCCGCCGTCCACCGGAATTGTCGCGCCCGTAGTGGGCGTCTGGCGCGTTGCGAAGAACAGAACAGCTTTCGCCACGTGCTGCGCCGTGATTTTTGCCTTGAGCAGATTCCGGTTCCGGTAATATTCTTCCAATCCTTCGGGGCTCAGCCCTCTGGCGTTCATTCTGTCAGGGCCGATTTGGGACCATAAGCCGGACTTTCGCGCCCCATGCGAAAATACGGCGTCGGGCGCCACCATGTTGACGCGAACATCCATGTCGGCAAATTCCTGGCTGGCGATGCGAGCCAGTTGATGGCCGGCGGCTTTTGTCGCGCTATAGCCGCCAAACTTGGCGCCCGGGGCAAACACATTCTTGGTCGAAATCATTACGATGTCTCCGCCGGTGCCCTGCAGCTTGAAATGGCGGGCGCACTCGGAGAGCATAATGAGAACGCCCTCGATATTGATTTGTTCCAGCTTTTGAAAGGTCTTCAGGTTGATTTCCGGAAGCGATGCAACGTGAGCCACCCCGGCATTCAGAACGACCAGGTCGACGCCACCCCAAGTCCGGATTATGGAACCGAATCCATCGGCAGCCGATTTGGGATCGGTGATATCCAAAGGAACGCCGATCACCCGCGGCCCAAAACGCTGCCTCAGCTCTTGGACGAGTTCGTGAAGGGGATCGCTTTCCAGATCGGTGGCGGCTACATGGCATCCTTGTTCAAGAAGCTCCTGGGCGATTCCCGAACCGATCGCCCCTGCGGCTCCGGTCACGAGGGCTACCTGGCCGGCCAGCGACAGTGATTTGTCATTTTGCAATTTCCTATGCTGAAGACTCCTGTACTCCATGTGAAACAGGTCTCGTTCCGTCAGGCCGGAATAGGTTCCCATCGCAGCGATTTGAGCTTTTACCGAGAGAGTATGCTCCGCGATATCCCGGGCAATTTCCGCGGCGGCGGAGCTGCAGCCTGTGCAGATCGCTCCTAATCCAGGAACAAGGATCACCCGGGGAAGAGAATCCATCCGTTCCACGCCTTCCGGTATGAGATCTATATGCCTCGCCACATAGGAGTCGTATGTGGAAGCATAATCCTGTATGGCTTTGGAAAAGTGGGAGCGAACTGCATCGAGGTTTTCAAATTCCGGTGCATCAATCCAGAGGTAAAACGGTTTTGTCCGGATCAAATGGTCTGAAGTCAGAGGAGGAGTCAAAGCTATTTCCCGGCTCCCGTCGGAATCCAGAAAATCCAGTACTTTTCTGTTGATCAGTGGGGAAAGGATCGATCGTGCCCATGGGCGATCCGGATTTCCAGACGCCTGCGCCAACAGGCCTCGAATGATCGGCGCTACCTGGGTGAGTCTCCGCTCGGCTGATTCCAGCGGTGTGGAAACCCCTGCAATAAGAGGCTTGCGCGCACTTTGCGCCAGGTATTTCTCCGCCTTACCAGCCAGTTCAACAGTTTTCTCATAAGATTCCCGAGCAGTTTCACCCCAGGTCACCAGCCCGTGCCGCATCAGGATAATTGCGTCGGCGGCCGGCGTTTTCTCAAATCTGGCGGCCACTTCCTTGGCCAGCTCGAAGCCCGGCGGAAAATATTCAAGAACTGCAACATTTTTTCCCAGGGCTTCTCTTAACAGTCTTTCGCCTTCAATCTGATTTGTCAGCGCCAGAATGGCGTCGGGATGCGTGTGATCGACAAATTTCTTCGGGATAAACGCGTGGACCAGAGTTTCTATGGATGGATTCGCCGCGGATGCGTCCAGAAAGTGGGTTCGGAATTGATTGACCATCTCCTGGTCGGAAAGCTCCGGAAGGGCGCGCAGCTTTCGCAAATAATCCAAATCGAGTCCGGAAAAACCACGAGGTTCAATCGAGGCCATGTTATATCCGGAAGCTTTGACATAAATGGCACGTAGCTTTTTTCCAAACAGATCAAGCCATTCAGTTTTAACGGATGAGTTGCCTCCGCCATGCAGCACAAGCCCGTCTTCAGCTCCGAGCAGAGATGCGCTATAAGTGCAGATCGCCAGATCGTCGCCCCATTGAGTTCCATATCTTTCGATGAATTCGGCCGCTTTGGCATCCGACCAGCGGTTTTCCATATCCGATCCTGAGTATGAGTCAAAAGATTGATTATTAGACTGTCACTTAGCCAGCGCTTCAGTTTCCGCTTTCAGACTTTGAAAAAGGTCGAAGGCTTCCTCAGGTGTCGCCTGCTCGTGCACAACCTTTCGCACGGCCTGAATCATAGCGGCCGGAGCGTTCGACTGAAAGATGTTTCGTCCCATGTCCACGCCGGCAGCTCCTTCGGAGACAGCCCTGTAGGCCATTCGGAGTGCTTCCAGTTCCGGAAGTTTTTTGCCGCCGGCCATCACTACCGGCACCGGGCATGAGGCGGTCACTGTTTCAAATCCTTCCGGGATGTAATAGGTCTTGACCAGGTGCGCTCCCAGTTCAGCGCAAATCCTGCAGGCAAGCCTGAAATACCGGGCGTCCCTCGTCATGTTTTTCCCCACAGCCGTAACGCCGAGAATTGGAATCCCATGACGATTTCCGAGATCCACAAGGCGCGTCATGTTATGCACCGATTGAGTCTCGTATTCTCCGCCTATGAAAACCTGAACCGCCATTGCGGCCACATTCAGACGGACGGCATCCTCGATGTCGACAGCAATCTGCTCGTTCGAAAGCTCCTTCAAAATGCTGGGCCCGCCGCTGGCTCGCAGTACAATTCCTCCAGGGGTGGATGGGGGGATTGTCGTACGCAGAATGCCGCGTGTCAGCATGAGCGCGTCGGCGTAGGGCGCCAGAGGAACGATGTTGACATCCACGCGCTCCAGTCCCGAAGTCGGTCCCTGGAAATATCCGTGATCTATTGCAAGCATTACGGTCCGGCCGGATGATGGACTGAAAATTCTAGCCAGGCGATTCTGCATTCCCCAATCAAGCGCATTCGAACCTTTTAGGAAGAATGGAGAATTTTTTGCAGGGATGTCCAAACAGAATTCCTTGATTTCATTTGAAGAATCATCCGTCTCCGGCATATTTTATTCCTTTCTGGCTTTATTTTTGATTCCCAAAACAGCGGGACGCGCGCCGAAGGATCTGGAGATTTGCCCTCCGAACCCCTTCGGTCCTAAATCAATTCCATATGGTATATCAACGTTCGCTGACAACGAAATGAAAGATAGAGAGTTCAACAATTTCTTTCAAATAGTTTTCAGTCAGTCTCACGGAAGGGTTATGTATAATTACATATTGATGCTTTGAGTGAAATACCAGCCATTAAGGTTGGATAGTGAGGATTTGATTTTAGAGGATTATCCGAATGTTACCGTGGAAGCTTAAAGAAGAGTGCGGCATTTTTGGAATAGTTTCTCACCCCGAAGCCGCACGCATGGCATATTTGGGGCTTTATGCGCTTCAGCACCGCGGACAGGAATCAGCGGGCATTGCAAGTTCCGACGGGAAAAAACTATATGTTGAAAAGGGAATGGGTTACGTGGCGGACCTTTTCAGCGAATCGCGTTTAGAGCACCTCCGGGGCGATTCGGCGCTGGGGCACGTACGTTACTCAACCGCGGGCGAATCGGCAGCATGGAACGCGCAGCCAATTCTGGTGGACTGTTGGAGGGGGCAGATAGCGCTGGCGCACAACGGCAACCTGACCAATGCGTTGCACCTGAGACACGATTTGGAGCGGGATGGCGCCATTTTTCATTCCACCAGCGACAGCGAAGTCATTCTGCACTTGATCTCCCGTTCCCGGCGCCGAACATTGCAGGAGGCATTTGTGGAAGCCCTCCGCATTGTGCAGGGAGCGTTTTCCCTGGTCTTAATGACGCCGGAATATTTGCTGGCGGCAAGGGACCCTCACGGATTCCGCCCTCTGTGCATCGGCCGCCTCAACGATTCCTTCGTCGTTGCATCGGAAACCTGTGCTTTGGACCTGATCAACGCGGAATATATCCGCGACGTGGAGCCGGGCGAAGTTGTGAGGATAGATGAGAACAGCATCG
>JAHFUH010000028.1 GCA_023265215.1 Acidobacteriota bacterium | reverse complement strand
TTCCTGGACGGCGATCATGCCTGCCGGCCATTCAAGCTCCGGATTTTACGAGCAAGTGCGCATGGCATATCAGTTGGCAGGCGTGAGGCCGGAGCGCGTGCACTACACGCGGCTGCTGCAAACCGGGCTCCTTCTGGTGGCGGCCGGCTTGGGAGTTTCGCTCGTTCCCGAATCGTTTCAATCCATTCATGTGAAGGGGGTTGTATATAAGAAGCTGAAGGTCGAGCTTCCCTTGTGCGAACTGGTTGCCGCCTGGCGTCAGGATAATACTTCGCCGCTTCTGGATCGCTTTATAAAAAACCTTCCTGAATTGAGCTGATTTTTCTCAAGCAAGCCGCCGCCCTAATGCCGGCGAGCGGAGCCGCGGTCGAGGAACTCATGGCCGCATCATTTCGCGCAGGATGACAAGGTGCTGAATGTCGTTCGTGCCTTCGTAAATGCGCGTAACCCGCGCATCACGGTAGAGCTGTTCGACAGGGAAGTCATTGAGGTAGCCGTAGCCGCCAAGCGTCTGGATCGCCTCCGAACAGACCCACTCTGCTGTCTCCGAAGCCACCAGCTTGGCCATACAGGCTTCCTTGAGACATGGTTCGCGGGCGTCCCGTAACTGGGCTGCATGCAGCGTAAGTTGTCGGGCTCCTTCAATACGAGTAGCCATCTCCGCGAGGCGGAACCCAACCGCCTGATGCTCGATGATGCGTTTGCCGAAAGTAACGCGCTCGCGGGCGTAGTTAAAGGCAGCCTCGAACGCAGCCTGCGCAATGCCGACTGCCTGCGCGGCGATGCCGATGCGGCCTCCCTCCAGGTTGGCGAGAGCGATGCGGTAGCCCTCACCTTCTTCCCCCAGGCGAAACGAGGCTGGGATGCGCAGATCCTCAAGTACGATCTGGCAAGTATCCGAGGCATGCTGGCCCAATTTCGATTCTACTCGCCCGACGGTATAGCCGGGAGAATCCACCGGGACGATGAAGCCGGTAATGCCGCGGCTGCCAGCGTCGGGGTCGGTCTTCGCGAAGATCAGAGCGACGTCGGCATTCTTTCCGGTGGTAATGAACTGCTTGGTCCCGGAGAGCACATAGCAGTCCCCATCACGCCGTGCTCGTGCCGTCATCGCGCCGGCGTCTGAGCCGCCCTGCGGTTCGGTCAGACAGAACGCCGAGAGCATCTTGCCCTGCGCCATTGGACGCAAAAAGCGCTCCTTCTGCTCGGCAGTGCCGAACCTGGCGATGGGCATGCACCCAACCGAATTATGACCGCTCATGATCGTTGCGCAAGCGGCATCTCCGGCAGCAATTTCCTCCAGCGCGACTGCGAGCGATACGGCATCGGCGCCGACGCCACCCCATTCGGCCGGCACGGTCATACCGAGGAAGCCCAAGCGCCCCATTTCCTCTAGCGCATCGCGAGGAAAAATCTTGTTCCGATCCCAGTCCGCAGAATTAGGTTTGAGACGCTCATGCGCAAACTTCCGCGCCGTGTCTCGGATCATGGATTGTTGTTCGTTGAGTATCATGAGCACACCGGCATAACGTTACCGTAATACTGATCAGTTCATAGGCAAGTAGACATTCATAGCTTAAGAAATCTGATGGGCTGCTCCGAAAATGGAGACCCAAGGTAGACGCGGCGTCCCGCCGCGTAGCTCAGCTCTCAAATCGCTTGTTGCACGCGGCGAGACGCCGCATCTACATCAAAAACCATGCGACGTTACTCTTACACATGAACTCATTAGCACGAATACGAGTACCAAACAAAATATTTGAAATTTAGAATATCGAACAAGGAATTTCGAACAGCTTCCAAATTCAATATTTCTTGTTCGATATTCTGCGGTTCAAACACTCTTCCATGCAGCTTGACTATACTCGATTTCCCTAAACTCATTTGAGGTACGATTCTTAGAGAAAGTATCTAAGGAATGCCCTCAATCCTCGGAGGCTTTTTTCCCTCGTTACGTTAAAGATCTTGGCCGGCTGTGACGTGTCTGCGGGCCATGAGAGCGGCGCCGAGAGCGCCTGTGATCTGCGGATCGGGCGGCAAGAGTATTGGGCATCCCAGCCGGTCGCCCATGAGTTTGACGACAGCTCGATTCAAAGCCACGCCGCCTGTCATTGCGACCGGGGGCTTCACGCCGATGCTCCGCACGATGCCGGACACCCGATCAACAATCGACTGGCAGATTCCAAGCAAAATCTCCTCCCTGTTTTCCCCTTTCGCGACATGAGAGATGACTTCGCTTTCGGCAAATACTGTGCACGTACTGCTCACCCGTACGGGTTTGGAGGCAAGCAATGCATAATTGCCAATGTCTTCGAGAGAAATTTGCAGGGCGTGGGCCATCGTTTCCAGAAAGCGGCCCGTTCCCGCCGCGCATTTGTCATTCATGTTAAAGTTTTCCACTTCTCCGCGATCATCGAGGCGGATGCCTTTGCTGTCTTGCCCCCCAATGTCAATAATGGTCCGCACTTCTGGAAGAAGCCAGTGAACGCCGACACCGTGGCACATGAGTTCGCTCCTGTGGCTTTGAGGAAACTTGAGGTATTCCCTGCCATAGCCGGTGCCATAAACACAGACGACCTGTTCACGGCTGATGCCGGCTTTTGCACATGTGTCTGCCAGGCAACGGAGGGCCTGCTCCTCACCGCCCAAGCCGGTCTTTATGATGTGAGAAGCCAGGATCCCTTCATCTCCAAAGACTACAGTTTTGGTGGCATTGGATCCGGCATCGATACCTGCATAGAACATCAGCCGCTCTTCGCCTCCGGCATTTTTCTTATTGAGCCAAATATCCTCCGTCCACCACATTGACCGTGCCGGTGATGTAGCTGGACGCAGGGGCGGACAGGTGCAACACAGTTCCCACGATTTCCGCGGGTTTTGCAAACCGCCTCATCGGTATCTGTTTGACGAGGCTATCATATACTTTTTCCGAAGCTCTCAAACCTTTTGTCAGCTCCGTTTCGAGATAGTGGGGAGCAATGGCGTTCACTCGGATATGGTATCGGGCCCATTCAATGGCCAGGCTTTTTGTCAGGAGAATGGTCCCTGCTTTCGAGGCGCAGTATGCGGGTGCGCGGACGACGCCGGTAATGCCGGCCGTCGATGAAATATTGATGATGCTTCCGCCGCCGCTCGCGATCATTTGTTTGCCGACGTGTTTGCAGCAGAGGAAAGTCCCTCGCAGATTTACATCAAGGATCTTATCCCATTCCTCCACGGGCAAGTCTTCCGTGGCCGTGAAGCTCAACTGGGAAATTCCGGCGTTGTTGACAAGGATGTCCACCTTCTTGTATTCGGAGATCGCCTTCTCCACCATATTCTTGATTTGTGCTTCATCGGACACGTCCGCTTTCACGGAAATAGAGCGAGATCCGATCTCTGCAACCTGCCTTGCTGTTTCCGCAGGATCGACGACATCCGCGAGAACCAACGAGCAACCGCTTTGAGCAAGCCCTACGGCAATCTCTCTTCCCAATCCCTGCGCACTCCCTGTGACGAGTGCAATCTGCCCTTCCAGTTTAAACAACTCCGAAGCATTCATTTGTCATCTCCACTGGAGAAATCACGCTTCCGGTTGGACATCACTTTTTCTTTGCCTGCAGCAATTCGATGAACGCTTCCATCTTCACCCGGGACTGCCCTTCCGAAAACGCTCGGGGATCTGCCATGTCGGAATGGATGAACAGGCTTGGAACTCCCAGTTTCTCCTGGATGGCAACCGCAGCATCTTTCTGCCCCATGGCGAAACGTTTGCAGCTGTGGTTCTCGTGGAAAACAAAACCGTCCAGTTTAAATTTAGGGATATCGGAAAGAAGGGTGCGGACACGCTGGTCGATACTGTAGTTGAGCCAGACATCCAGGTGCTTGTTTGCAAACGCGGTCCAGGGGTCGCTTAAATCCATCCGTCCGCCCCACACATATTTCAAATATGTCTCGTAAGTGAATATGATATTTTGATCTTCGACGTCGCTGAAGAATTTCAAGTTGTACCACATTGGGATATTGTCCCAGCCCAGCCGGATTTTCTCGTTTTCTACAGCCCCCTTCCCGGCCTTTACGCATTCCCTGGCCTCTTCCAGCAGCTGCTTGAAAAATGCGATTGGCCTGGAGCTGCCCAACATCGCGACCAACGGAAAGACGTTGCCGCACATCTCGCGGCTGCCGACAGGGCTTGGGACCGCCGCGCGCGTATCCAGCAGGTCGAGCCAAAGTCCTGCAGCCTCGTCGGAAAGCTTCAGGGCCTCAAGAAATTTATCTTCCTGGAACCGGACCCCGAGTTTGCTCTCCATGATCGGAATCAACTCGCGAATCTGTCCCAGGTAGTGTTGACGCTGGTGTTCCTTGACCGGAAGATCGATCATGGTGGCGTCGACGACAAACAAGGGGACTTTGAAAAACTCCCGAACGGCTTCCCACCACTTTACCTGTATGAGACAAGGAATCCGGGTTGTGATAAGCATGTCCGGACGCGGAATGCCTCCGAACGGGAGTCCCGGATCCTTAATTCCTTTCCCGAGGATGATTCCAAGATTGACCCGGCTATACGAGCATAAGTCGTTCGAAAAACCCCTCTGCTCCGCCTCTTCACAGAACTCCTGCGCGCGCTGAATTGAGGCGATGATAGCCGAATAATTTTCCGGGTATACCGGAAAGACACCCATCGACCAAAAGAGCTCAATCGGCACGTTTCCGGAAACCCACGCGATAGGTCGCCCTTCGGCCTGATGGCGCGCCGCGTCTTCCCAGTATTCTTTGAGGATATTTCCTGCCTGGTAAGAAGAGTTCAGTGCCCTTCCTTTTTTAGTCTGAGTGCTCAAGAAACCCTTCCTTTCACAATTTCGACAAAAGTCTGTACGCGAGTTCGCGCCTGTTCGCTCTCCAGGACAAATTCAGCATCCAGCTGCAGGGATGGAATCCCGCGCTGCTGCAAGCGATCCCGGAAGATCGGATAGTCGTACTGATCCTCGTCGGAGTATCGTTCAACCACAAAAATTGCGCCTTTTGCATTGCCGGTCCCAAGACGGGCTGAAAAGTGAAGCCATCTGGGCTCCATGGGGGTTTTGTAGGATTCCGGGACCTTGTTCCAGTATCGGTCGATCACCTGCGCTACAGGGTCTCCTGTCTCCGATACTTCATCCCAGAAATAGCGGCTGCCAGTTCCCAGGTCTTCGGAGGTCATCGTTGCACCACACTGCTCCAACAGCGGAAGAAATGAGCGATCCACAAGAAGCGGTCCGGAAATGTGCAGCGGAAGAAGATCCGGACCCGCTTGACCGGTGCCGGCGTTCTCCAGGAGTTGAAGCAAGAGCCCATTGTGCCGCTCTTTGGGCATTAGAAATCCGCTGAGAACAGCATCGAGGTACGTATCAGCATTCAATTTCCGGCTTCCAAGCAGCGATGCCGCCTTTTTCAGCAAACGGCGGTTTTCGTTATAGACGGCAATGCTGCGGCGCAACTCCGCCGGATCAAGAGAATGGCCGCCGAACTTTTCCAGCTGTTCTATGAATCTGAGCATCGCAGATCCAAATACGCGGCGATTGGTCTCGCCCTGCAGAACAGCCGGTACGTCCACTAAGCCCACCCATTGCCCCGGGATGTGGCGTTCCCAAAGATCAAAAAGGGTCCGGATTGCATCGCTGCTGTTGGAAAGAACGACACCGGCTAAATGCCCAAGCTTTCCTCTCAGCCCCTGGTCGAAAATGCTGCGACTCAGCTGGCCTGCAAAAATGGGAAGATGAGAATCCGCCAGAGTGATGTGTTCGGCAGATCCCATCAGGCGCACAGGGACCATTCCCATCGCGTGAATGAACTCTTCCGGAACATAATTGTCACAGTATCCGATGACCCTGCGTCCTTCGCGGGACAACTGACGCGTTGATTCGAGCGGGTCGGAAAGAATTTCGTTTAGTTCAGCTTGAATCACGGTTTTTCCTTTCTGGGCAAGGTGGCAACGTATTGGCTGAATTGAGGCGTTTATTGAGTGGCGTCATGGCACAGGTCATGAGAAAAAATCGAAATCGAGGCGCGAAGCGCCGGCAGTGAATAGCCCCGAGCGTCAGCTCGGGGTGAACAGATATCCAGGGAATGAGGCCCGAAGGGCCGGCACCAGCAAGCGTTCGAAGTGCCGCGTCTTCGGCGCTCATCGTCGATTCAATTCTATTCCCGGCCTGACGACCGGGCCTACTCACTATCGGCCCTTCGGGCCTATATATTTTCTCACGACTGCAATCAATATTCAGGCCCCTAATCCGGGTTCCCAGGAACATTAAATAACCCAAAGCGTCACGCATACCAAACATTTTTTTATAAATCTTCTTGGCCTCATTCCAGCTTTTCCCATTGACAGGCATCATATTTCTGTTTTATATAAAAAACAACTGTTTTATATGAGGAACGATGATTTTGAATTTTTCGCCCCCAGCTTTTAAAAAAGTGCCGGCCATCGACAAGTGTTTTGCGATACTGGCATTACTCGCCGAATCAAAGGAACCCTTGGGCATTAGTGAACTATCCAGATCTCTTGATCTGCATAAGAGTACTGTGTTTAACATCCTCCATACCCTTACAGAACTTAACGTCCTTGAAAGTCAGCCTGACGGCAAGTTCGTCTTCGGCACGCGGTTTTACATGATGGGGAAGATGACGGGAAAGCGCTCGGCGCTGATCCAGACGGCGCATCCCTATTTGGAGATGATCAACGAGAAGACAAAGCTTTCGGCGTTCCTGGGGCTTCGCTCGGACCTCAGCGCCATCCTTATTGATAAAGTGGATTCGGCATATGGAATCAAGGTTTCGTCGGAAATAGGAATGCAAATGCCGAGCCTGGCAGGCGCCGGTATCAAGGCGATGCTTTCGCAGATGTCCGATGAAGAAATTGGCGAAATCCTCGATCGAGCCGAACTCAAACGATATACCCCAAAGTCTATTGTCAGTAAGGCGGCCTACAAAAAGGAAGTTCTCGAGGTGCGCAAACAAGGCATCGCCTACGATCGGGAAGAATACATAAAAGGGATGGTGGCTTTGGCCATACCGGTCAGGACAAATAGCAGGAATTTTCAAATGGCAATCTGGGCAGTCGGCCTGACGCACCAGGTGCCGGATTCGTCCATTCTTGAGTGGGCCGAGTTGCTGAAATCGATTTCTCAAGACCTTAATTATCGTTTGCAGTAATAAAAACCAAACTGCATGCGCAATCCAAGCCGTGGCGGCGGAGATAGCGAGAGGGCCCCAAATGAGGTATGGAGAGACTGGGTTTAATTTGGAAGTTGATCTGTCCCAGGGAAAAAGTGAAAAGGTAGAAACTGATCCGGGATTAACTGAACTTCATCTGGGGGGACAGGGCACAGCCGACAAGATATTGTGGGATCGGGTTCCCGGAGAGGTTGAAGCCTTTTCCCCCGATAATCTGCTTATATTCAGCACCGGTCTGCTGGATGGCACACCTGTTCCGGGCGCCAATCGCACGATCGTCAATACGTTTTCTCCCATGACAAACCTCCATGCGCACTCAGTTATGGGAGGATTCTTTGGACCGGAACTGAAGTACGCCGGGTATGACAAAATAGTCATTCGCGGCAAAGCCCCTGACCTGGTTTATCTCTGGATAGATAACGACAAAGTAGAAATACGAGATGCCGGCCATCTTAGGGGGAAAGGCTGCCACGAGACTGCAGAATTTGTCCGGAAGGAGCTGAAGCAGGACAAAGTGCAGGTGGCCGCTATCGGCGTGGCCGGAGAAAACAGGGTTTATATGGCTTCCATCGACAGCAGTTGCGGCAGCGCGGCTCGCGGGCCCGGCCCGGTTATGGGGGACAAAAGGCTAAAGGCGATTGCTGTTCGTGGAACAAAGGACATCAACATCGCCCGCCCGGCAGAACTATTTGATGTATGCATGCGCCTGAATAAGGAACTTGCTGAAAATCCGAAGGTAGGGGATTGGATGGCCACGGATGAAGATGACAGTTTTCATCACGACAATTTCGCCTGGGGCAATGCTCGTACGCGGAGAAGAGGTTTTTGGAGCAAAGAACTCCAAGACAGGTGGACCAATCTAAAGTATCAGCACATGGACAGACAAAGAGGCTGCTATAACTGTCCCAAGGCATGCCACAACGTGATTTCCTGGCCCGGGCGGAAAAGGTTTTCCTATAAGTGTTATGGAAAAGATACGTATCACATGGCAGCTTTCCAGGAACTGGACTTCAGTTACGACATACTTGGGGTTGCCCAGGAGTATGGAGTCGACTCGTACTCGACGCCGCAGGTTATTGCATTTGCGCTTGAGCTTCTGGAAGCCGGCATTCTGACTGAAAAGGATTTTCCGGGAATGCCCGCCGACATCAGGGGAAGGTTTCTCTACATCCTTGAACGGATAGTGCGTCGCGAGGGGATTGGAGACATTCTGGCCAACGGTGTCTATCATGCGGCGCGTCAGATTGGGAAAGGCGCGGAAGCCTATGATCATAATACCGTCAAGAAATTCGAGCAGTTGCCTATCAAGCTGAAAAAGCTGAACCCCCCCTATTTCCTCATGATAGCCACGGGCGAGAAGATGTCCATAACCCAGATCGAAGGATCTTTCCCCCAGGATCCCCTTCCCACCAGAGAGCAGAGAGAAGAATTCGTAAGAAATTGGATCGCGTGCCCGGACGACAAGTTCAAAAAGTGGTTCTTGGAATGGGAAAAACGTGAAGTGTTGCCTATGGAAGCATCTTGTGCCATCACGGATTGGAATGAAGCGATGCATTACATTGATGATTCCATTGGACTGTGCGGATTTGTGTCGGCATTCAGGGGCCAATTTGGCGGGAGGACCGCATACCACGTGTGGAATATACCGCAGTTGATCACACTTGCTACCGGCCTGGATTTTGACAAAGACAAGCTATGGAAGGCCTTTCAAAGAAATCGGAATCTGGTTAGAGCTCTTAACGTAAGACGAGGAATGAGAAGAAAGGACGAAACACCCCCTGCTGATCACTGGGCTGTGAGAGACCATGAGTACGAACAGAAACTGCTGGACGCTTACTATCGGTTCAAGGGCTGGAATAAAGATGGAATTCCTACCAAAGAGACTCTGGACGCGCTAGGCATGGACTACATCAGGAAAGAATTTGAGCAAAGAGGGATCTTGACGAGTTGATGCGCAAATTTCAGAGAGAAATCCGGAATGAAGACAATAATTAAGACAATAAAAACAATAAAAATTGATCCTCTCAAATGTACGGGTTGCCGGGCATGCGAGATGGCCTGTTCGACTTTTCATGCGAAGCCCCAATTCCGCATTGTCAACCCGACCAGGTCTCGAATTCGGGTGTTTTGGGATGAAGAGAATGACGTGTACATTCCAATACTCGCAGGTGAGTACACACAGGCCGAATGCAATTCCAGATATATAATAACGATGAACAAAAAGGAATACGGCGAATGTTCTTTCTGCCGGTCCTCCTGCCCCTCACGCGATCTGTTTAAGGAACCGGACTCAGGGATCGCTCTGAAGTGCGACGTATGCGGCGAACCCATGCCGGAAGGCGGACCCATGTGTGTTCAGTGGTGTGCCAGCGGTGCTTTGACATATGCTCCGGAAAGAACAGAGGAAATAGAACTGGCCGAGGAAGAGGTGGAAGAAGGGGTGGAGGAGCTCTAATGAAAGATGGAGCAGGCTCGCCTGTCGGCGCGGTTCTGGTAGTAGGCGGAGGCATAAGCGGCGTTCAAGCCTCTCTGGATCTGGCTTCCAGCGGATTTAAGGTCTACCTTGTAGAAAAAGCCCCCATGATTGGCGGGAAGATGGCGCAACTCGACAAGACCTTTCCCACGCTGGATTGTTCCCTTTGAATACTCGGCCCGAAAATGGCGGAGGCCGGTCGGCATCCGAATATAAGAGTTCTGGCCAACACCGATATCGAGACTGTGGAGGGAGAGGCAGGGAACTTTACAGTAACAGTAACCCGAAGACCCCGCTACGTGAATGAAGACCTCTGCGTGGGCTGCAGAACCTGCTCAACCTACTGCCCGCAGACGCTCCCCAATGTTTTCGATGAGAATTTGTCCGCGGCAAAAGCGATAGACATTTTATGTACGCAGTCTATTCCTGCCGTTGCAGCCGTCAACAGAGAGGCATGTTTATACTTTCAAAACAAGTGCACAATCTGCCTCGGAGTCTGCAAGGCAAAGGCGATTGACTTCTCCCAGAAAAGAAAAAAAGGAGTCATGCACGTTGGGGCAATAATTGTCAGCCCCGGATATGAGGTTTTCGATGCAAAAATCGCCGGAGCGTACGGTTATGGAAGACTGAAAAACGTCATGAACAGCCTGGAGTTTGAGAGGGTCCTCAGTGCATCCGGACCTTCCAAGGGTGAGGTTCTTCGGCGATCGGACGGGAAGATACCTTCAAAGATTGCCTGGCTTCAGTGTGTTGGCTCAAGGGATGCGAGAGTCGGTCATTCCTATTGCTCCGGAATATGCTGCACCTATGCCATCAAGCAGATGATTCTGGTAAAGCACCATTACCCTTCCATCGAGGTCTCAATCTTTCACAATGACATCAGGAGCTTTGGCAAAGGCTTTGAAGATTTCTACAACCGGGCCAGGCAAATGCAGGGGGCCCGCTTTATCAGGAAGCGAATTTCCTCCATAAAGGAGAACAAGCGGAACAATAATCTTATTGTTACCTATACATCAGACGGCTGCCATACCATCGAAGAAGAGGAATTTGATATGGCCGTGTTGTCCGTCGGGATGAGCCCTTCAAAAGCGAATGGAGCATTGGCCGGAATATTGGGTCTGGAACTCAACCATCACGGCTTTTGTCACACAGATTCCTTCTCGCCCGGCGAAATTGCCGGCCGGCCCGGCATATTTGCTGCCGCGACATTCACCGGTCCGATGGACATTCCTGATTCGATCAGTTCGGCGAGCGGCGCGGGAGCGGCTGCGGCGCAGCTGCTCTCCAGCCGGCGGGGCACGCTGACTCTGCCCAAGGCCTATCCAATCGCGAGATTCATTGAAGGCGAGGAGCCGAGGATAGGCGTTTTTGTCTGCCATTGCGGTACAAATATTGCAGGAGTCGCTGATGTTTCTTCGCTGTTGGCGCATGCGTCTGCGCTCAAGGATGTTGTCCACTGTGAAGACCAGGTGGTTTCCTGTGCTTCTGATTCTCTCCAGAAAATCACGAAGGCGATCAAAGAGAAGCGGTTGAATCGCGTGGTAATCTCTGCCTGCAGTCCCAAGGATCACGAAGAAGCATTTCGCGAAGCACTTCGCGAGTCAGGGCTCAATCCCTACCTTCTGGACATTGCGAACATAAGGGAGCAGTGCACGTGGGTTCACTATGGGAGCAAGGATGAAGCCAACCAGAAGGCCAAAGAAATAATTTCCATGTCGGTGGCCAGAGCCCGTAATCTCTGTCCCATAGAGGACATCAAACTACCTATCAACAAAAATGGACTTGTCATTGGAGGCGGCCTTGCCGGAATGAAAGCGGCTCTATCTCTGGCCCGGCAAGGATTCAAGGTTTACCTGGTTGAGAAAAATGAAGAATTGGGAGGACAGCTGGCAATGCTCCATTACACACTGGACGGAATGCCGGTCAAACCCTTCTTGAAAAATTTGATAGCCGAGATAAAGAGCAATAATAATATTGAAGTGTTCAGGGGCTACGAGTTGAAATCCTTTGCCGGATACGTGGGAAATTTCAAAAGCACGCTCGCCGGCGTCAACAATGCCAAAGCAGCGTCGGTAGAGTTGGAGCACGGCATTGTCATAGTTGCCACTGGAGGCCAATTACTGAAACCCGCGGAATACAGGTATGGAGAGAGCCAGAAAGTTGTCACTCAGCAAGAACTTGAGCAGATGATTGCCTCCAACTCTCTGCCGGGAGATTTAAAGCAGGTTGCCATTATTCAATGCGTGGGAGCGAGGAACGAGAAACGGAAGTATTGCAGTCGCATTTGCTGTGGAGAGGCTCTCAAGAATGCACTGAAGATCAAGGAACTGAATGAAAATACCGATGTCGTGGTTTTCTATCGGGACCTCCGGGCTTATGGATTCAGAGAGGACTATTATCTCCAGGCGCGCGATAAGGGTGTCCTGTTCATCCAGTATGAACCGGAGAATAAACCGGAAATTGACCTCCAGCGAGAAAGCCTTTCACTCTCTTTTTATGATTCGATTCTGAACATGAAGGGCGAACTTAATCCGGATCTGCTCATTTTAAGCACTCCCATTATTCCGGAAGGAAATCAGGAATTATCGCAATTGTTGAGAGTGTCCCTTACCGGGGATGGCTTTTTCATGGAAGCGCACATGAAGTTGAGGCCCCTGGATACGGCCACTGACGGGATTTTTCTTTGCGGGATGGCGCATTACCCAAAGTACATACCCGAAACAATTAATCAGGCGGACGGAGCGGCTTTGCGCGCAGCCACAATTCTCTCACAGAATTCAATCACAGCCAGCGGGGCCGTCTGTTGGATAGCTGAGGATAAGTGTATTTCTTGTGGGGCCTGTATATCGGTATGCAGGTACGGTGCGATTGAGTTTTGTGAAACACCCCACGGCAAAAAAGCCGGAATTAATCCTGTTTTGTGTAAGGGGGACGGCCTTTGTAATTCGACGTGCCCGACAGGCGCAATCTCTCTAAGGCACTTTGTTGACGAGGGAATCACAGCCCAGATTGATTCGGCATTCGAAGCCTGATGAAGCGCTGGTGACAGTCAACGCTAAGTGGATAGTCTTGAGGCATCATTATGAGCAATATTGTCAGTAACGAGCAGATTCGCCTGGGTGATCGTGAGTTTTCACGAAAGATATGCAGGCAGGTCAAAAATCTTTCCCGTTGTTACCAATGCTCGATGTGCAGTGACGGCTGTCCGGTGGCCTACGCGATGGACTACTATCCGAACCAGATCATTCATCTGGTTCAGCTGGGATTAAAAGAGAAAGTGCTGCAAAGCACGGCCATCTGGATCTGTGCATCTTGTGAGACCTGTGCCAGCCGCTGCCCCAACGACATTGAGATTGTTCACATGATGGATGTCCTGCGGGGTGAATCTCTCGAAGTGGGTTTCAAGAATCCAGTCCAAAACATATCCAAGTTTCACGAGGTGTTCCTGGGCCAGATCCGGAAAAAAGGAAGGATCGATGAAGGGAGTCTGCTGCTGAGCTATGAACTGAAAACACTCGACTTCCTCTCAGCAGGGAATCTCCGTGAGGAGGGCCGCCTCGGTCTGGAAATGTTCCGGAAAGGGAAGCTCAAGCTTCCTTCGGGAAAAAGGCACGCCCACAGAGCGGTCAAAGAGATTTTCAAAAAAGTCCATTCTCGTGAGAATACGCGCGGACATTAATAATTGCGAATGAGCAAAAACAAAATGCCACAGGTTTCCCAGCGCGGCCGGGGCCGCGAATCAGTGCCAATACACGGGCCGTCCCGGGAGCGCCGGCGTCCCGCCGGCAGGCAGGTGCGCAAATCGAGAATTTCGGAATTAATTATAGAGCTGCCGCGACTTGTATGGTTTTTAGCGAGCAAATCCGGTAATCGTGAATGTGTGCCGGCGAGACGCCGGCGCTCCCAGGTAATCCGTGGCGTTTAGGTTTTTGATGGGCGTATTCGCAATTGACTATGACCGTCAGTAGACACAGGATGATCGAATGAGATTTGCATATTATCCCGGGTGTACCGCAACATCGACATCCATCGAATACGATGAATCGGTTAGGGAAACGTCCCGGCACTTAGGAATCGAGTTGGAAGAGATTCCCGATTGGACCTGCTGCGGAGCGACTTCCGGGCACATCATGAACCGGGAATTGTCGATAGCGCTGCCCAGCCGTAATCTGGCGCTTGCCA
Organism: Acidobacteriota bacterium; assembly: GCA_023265215.1. Lineage (GTDB taxonomy): Bacteria > Acidobacteriota > UBA6911 > UBA6911 > UBA6911 > UBA6911. Next base: position 6,151 of record JAHFUH010000028.1, on the reverse strand, counting down.
ACCGGATGTCCCTGCCTGTTGTTTCTCCGTGTCCTGCATGCTCGATTCGTCATAAGATCGCTCAATACGAGCTTCAAAGAGACCCTGAGCTGAAAACCAGGATAGAAGAAGACATCGGCATGAATTTCGAGATACCCCCGAAGCCGAAGCATATTCTCGAAGTCTTGTACCGGGATGTGGGGATCGACGCTATCCGGAAGAAAGTTCAAAAACCCTTAAAAGGCCTGAAGGTCGTTGCTTATTATGGATGTTTTTTGGTTCGCCCTCCCGAGATTGCCGGCTTTGATAATCCGGAAAATCCAATGATCATGGATGAAGTAATGCAGGCACTGGGTGCTGAACTCATGGACTGGTCCCACAAAATTGACTGTTGCGGTGGAGGGCTGTCGATAGTTGCCCCTGATGTCGTCAGGAAATTAGTGGGCAAGCTTATTGACGCCGCATTGAAAGTGGAAGCCGATGCAATTGTGACTGCCTGCGGGATTTGTCAGGCTAACCTGGATATGCGCCAGTCACGATCGGGCGCTTCCCATTCGCTGCCGATATTTTACTTCAGCGAACTATCGGCGTTGGCATTTGGAACTTCACATCTGAAGCAATGGTTGGCAAAACATTTGGTGGACCCGTCAAGTTTGCTGCGCCGGTTGGATTTATTGTAAGGTTCGCTATCCTCAGGAGCTGAAGATGCCTCGGATTAAACTGTCGGAGCAGGAGGCCTATGAATTCCAGTTCTCCATTCAAGTCAGGCCACAGGACGTCAACTACGCTGGACATTTAGGCAACGACAGTCTTATATCCCTGGTTGGGACCACCAGAGCGTACCTGTTCCGATCTATGGGGCTGAGTGAGATGGATCTTGGCGATGGGCAGACTGGAATCATCATCAAAGATATGGCCGTCAACTACAGGGCTGAGGCCTTTATGTTCGACGAGCTTCTGTTCGAAACCCACATCGGCGAGGTCGTGGGAAAAGGATTCCGTATGTTTCACCGGATCAGGAATGGCATGAAGATTGTTGCCCTGGTTGAAACGGGCTTTGTGACATACAACTACGCGACAAAGAATACCGTCCCCATCCCGCCTTCATTCCTGAAATGCCTCGAAACAGATTGAATCCCGAAACACGTAGCCTGTCCCCCATCGTAAACTGAAAGCAGCTTTGTCGAGGGATAAATCTGCGGGATACGGTGAAATAGGATTGAGCTGCGTGTTCCCGCCAAGTCTTTCAGATTTCGCGGCTCGCACAAGCATTCCGGTTTTCTACCAAGTCCATCGTGGAACAAAAGAGTATTCTGTCTCCGACCGTCTTCATGTGCTTCCCTTTGCAAAGTTCTGTGGTAAAGAACACCTGGTCAAAGTCGACAGAACCGACGCTATTTCCTTGCCGGCGGGAATGGGCCGGTGTGTTTGCACGGGATATTTTCTCCGATGTAATGACGCCATTCATCTATTTCTCGCCGTAGATTAATTCGATGCCGGTGCGACGGTGCTCTCTCGGACCCTTGTGGCCGGCCTTGCGCCAATCCCGGGGCGCCCTGAACTCGTCCATCAGGTATAACTTCCCCTGTTTTTCGAGTCTTGTATATATTCTGGCCCAGGCGCAAGGGATATTGCCACTTACTTCGCAATTGCCTGCCCGGGAGCCTCCGCATGGGCCGTTGAGCAGGTGTTTTGCGCAGAGTGCAATCGGACAGATGCCGGCCGTGCACGCGAGCAGGCAGTCCCCGCATCCGTGACATTTCTCGCGCCAGACTCCGGGTTCATCTGCGCCTCCCATGAATGTTGTGGTCAGAGCAGGAAGGACCGGTAGCGGTTCGAAAACATCGGCGATAATCTGGACGCCTGCACCGCAGGCAAGAGATAAAATCGCCTCCGTACTTTCCGGGATTTTCAGGTAGGACTTGATCAGATCGTTCTCGCACTGTCGCTCAATGGTCTCGACGGCGAGTTCCGGAGGCATCCCAGGAAAATTTTCCGGATGATTGAGGCGGCCGGCTAAATCGTGAGCCTCGGCATCACCCCCGGACCGGCATACGGTCACGCACCCGCCGCAACCAAGGACCAGCACCTTTTTATAGCCCGCGATGGAAGATGCAATATCCTTTAAGGATTTTAGATCTCCTACGATCATGGCGCCACTCCCCGGCCAGACTGCGGCCTTCCCGTTTGCAATCCCGCCTGCCGTTCCATTTTGTGACGTGTACAAAGCGGCTCGGCCATTTCTCGAATCTTGGAATCAAGGCCCTCTTTGAGGCGCACCGTGTGGACCAACTCACCGCATACACTGCAGCGCACAAGCTCGTGGGCGACAACTTCATCCCAGCGGTTTTGCAGGATGTGCTGGAACTCGATGGCCTGCTGCGGACATATTCTCCAGCAGGTGGCGCAGCGGGCGCAGCGGGCCATGTTGTGAAGAAGTGTTTGGATCCCGCCCGCCTCTCTCGATTCGAGCGCGCGCGCCGGGCAGTTCTGAACGCAGGACAGACAGCCGTTGCACTTTTCGTTCACCTGAAAGTAGATCATTGTTCATTCCCCAACCGCCGGAGATCGAATGCTCGCGAGATCGCCTCGGCGGCGTTTTTTGTTTCAACCGCGATCGTCGTCATATCTTCAGCTTTCATGCTCTGGCTGAGTCCCACTACCCAAATTGCCGACAATTGCCGACCCGGCGCATGGATGGGAGCGGCAACAGCCCTGATGCCCTGCATATACTCTTCATCGTCTAGAGCGTACCCTGACTCGCGAGCCTTGCGGATCTCCTCCAAATAACGATTGGGATCCGTGATGCTTCTTTGGGTGACCCGCCGAAGTCCTAAAGTACGGATCAACTGGGCAGCCTCCTGTTCCGCCAGAGAGGCCATGAAGACCTTTCCAGTCGCTCCCACCAACAATGGAAGCCGGGCGCCGATGTGGGCTGTAATTTTAAGATCCTGGACAGACTCAATGATATCGATAATAGAGACGCGATCGCCGGAACGAATGCCCAGGAATACGGATTGCCGTGTTGACCTCATCAGATCTTCCAAGATGGGGCGGGCCAGGTCTTTCAAGTCGATCCGGGCATAGACCTTGTGAGCCAGTTCGAAAAGAGTCATGCCCAAGGTATAACGCCTGGTTTTTTCGTCACGGACAACCGCTCCTATTCCCTCGAGTGCCTGTGTGATTCCGTGCACGGTGCTTTTGCCGATTCCAAGCTCTCTGGAAAGATCGCTGATAGTCAAGCGGTTATCTCGCCTGGCAACGAGATCGAGTATCTGGAAAGCCTTCTTCACGCTTGGCGCTTGGTACATGTGCGTTCACTCTGATGAACAACTTAGGGGTCCACAATAACATGCCGCACCCGACAGCTGTCAATGACAAAAACACTATTATCATTGGGTGATTCTATTCCATGACCATTTATTTGTTGACACGGACGCATGCTCTGTTGGATATTCATGCAAATCACTGTTCACTATAATGGTCATTCTCGTGAACATGAATATGGCTAGGGAGGAATCATGGTGACCGACGAGAAGACGCTTTCAACCAGCGAAAGCTTGCGAGAAACGAGAACCTACGGGCAGTGCAGATGCCATAATCCAAGCTGCATGGGACGGATGCGGCCAGATCCCGGACAGCAGCAGGTGAAGTGTCCTGGGTGCGGCATGGAGTACCGCGTTCACTGGATACGTCCGGACTTTCCCAGAATCCGGGGGCCGGTTTGGGACGCCAACCTTAAGCTTGCAGAGGAAGTTTTAAAAAAGCAGAAGGAGGGAAAGTAAATGCCACTGAACCGTAAAATCGCTTACATCGATCTCACAACCGGCGAAATCCAAGTCAAGCCCATTCCTGTAGAGCTCCGGAATCAGTTCATCGGCGGACGAGGGCTGGACGCGTATCTGCTTTACAATCACACCAAACAAGGCGTGGATCCTCTAGGGCCGGACAATGTGCTGTTGATTTCTGGCGGACTTCTTACTGCTACCTGTGCTTCGGCCACCACGCGCACGCACGTCATGGCCAAATCAGCGCTGACCGGCATGGTAGGTTCCACCAATATGGGAGGCTTCTTTGCTCCCGAGCTCGCCTGGGCCGGATTTCATCATCTCGTTATAAGAGGCAAAGCGGATAAACCGGTCTACCTTTTTATTCACAACGGCGAAATTGAGATCCGCGATGCCAAGAGTATCTGGGGAAAGAGCGTTACTGAAACCCAGTGGGCGATTCGTGAAGAGCTCTGCGATCCCGAGGTCAAGAGCCTGGTGATCGGCCCCGCCGGGGAGAACCTGGTGCGGTGGGCGAACGTCATGACCGGAATCAAGAACTCGGGCGGCAGGAGCGGAATGGGCTGCATCATGGGTTCCAAAAACCTCAAAGCGGTTGCCGTTCGCGGGACGATGGACGTCACCATTGCCCATCCGGTGGAGGCTCTCGAATACAACAAGAGATTCATCGACCAGATCACGAGTTCCAAAGTCAACCAGACCATGGGAACGATCGGAACGCCGTTCATTTGGGGTGCGACCAACTCCTGGGGAGGTGTTCGCACCCGCAATTTCCAATACAACCAGTGCGACTATTCCGACGACCTCGAGCCCGAGAGAATCGATGAAATTGCTTTAGAGACCGTAGGAGAGAATCACATGGCTGCCTGCTTCGGTTGCCAGGTGCACTGCCGGGGCAAGCATAGACTGCCCTCGGGTCCATATAAGGGAAGATACAGCGAAGGCCCGGAATACACATCCCAGGGGGCCTTTGGCGCGGAGCCGGACTGCAAGCATGCCGATACTGTGTTGACCTGCAACTACCTGGTCAATGAATACGGGATGGATACCCTGGAGACGGGCAGCATGATCTCTTGGGCCATGGAGCTGTATGAGCTGGGCATCCTGACAAAAGAGCAGACCGGCGGAATCGACCTGCGCTTCGGCAACGATGAAGCGCTGATCGAAATGATTACCCGCATATGCTATAGAAAGGATTGGCTGGCAGATACTCTGGCCGACGGAAGCCTTCCTGCTGCCGAAAAGATCGGCAAGAACTCCTTCGATTATCTTATCCAGGTCAAGGGTATGCATAACCTCCATTCCGATGAGCGAGGCACGCCCGCGCTGGCTCTGAACATTGCTACAGCTTCCCGTGGGTCCGATCATCTGAGAAGCCGCCCTGCCATTGATCTTTATCACTTGCCCGAGCCGGTGCTGCGAAAGATCTATTCGAGCCCGGTCCCTTATGACGGGCCATTGAGTTCGGAGCAAACCACGTATGAGGGCAAGCCATGGCAAGTCTTCTGGCACGAGAACTGTTATATGGCTGTCGACATGCTGGGGATCTGCAAGTATCACACGATGTTTTTGGGGGCGACGCACCCGAACTTCGAGGACTGGTCCAGAGTTGTCCAACTCAACACCGGGCTGGATTACTCTCCTCTTCATCTCTGGGAAGCAGCCGTTCGGGCCAACATGCTCGAGAGGCTGTTTAACCTGCGCGAGGGCATGACCCGCTACGACTTGAAGAAAGGGGAAATGCTCAATCACCGGTACTTTGATGAGCCGTTACGGCGGGGTGCGCCCGGCGTCGTGGGGAGAAAGATCGACAAAAAGAAATTTATCAAGATGGTCGACGAGTTCTACGCCCACAAGGGCCTCGATGAAAACGGCGTCCCGAAACCCGAAACCCTGAAAAAGCTCGGCCTGGAAAACGAGCCCTCTCACCTGCTGTAGAGCGGGGTAGGAGAATTGCCCATGCACAATACAAACAAAGTTTTAAAGACGGATTACAATAAGTGCACCGGGTGCAGGCTGTGCGAACTCGTCTGCGCCGTGAAGCACGACCATGTATCCAATCCCACCCGCAGCCGCATCCGTGTCATCAAGTGGGAGGCCGAGGGAATCTATGTTCCAATGTCCTGCCAGCAGTGCGAAGATGCGCCTTGCGTGACCGGTTGCCCGGCGAAAGCCCTATCGAGGAATGAGGACATGGGGCGTGTGGAGGTAGACTACGATAAATGCATCGGCTGCCGCACCTGCGTTTCGGTGTGCCCGTTTGGAGCCATGCATTTTGTGGCCGCCGACCGTAAAGTGATCAAATGCGATCTCTGCGATGGCGATCCCCAGTGTGTTCGTTTTTGTGATACCAAAGCGGTTAACCTGGTCGACGCCGGGGACGT
>JAHFUH010000357.1 GCA_023265215.1 Acidobacteriota bacterium | reverse complement strand
GGCCGGGTAATTTTTTTCGAGCAGATGCACTTTTGCCTGGGGGACTGCGAACAGAAGCTCATAATCCTCTCCTCCATTCAAAGCCAGATCCAAAGGATCGCCGTTCCACAAAGAGGATTCCGAAAAGATCGGAAGACGCCTGGCATCGATTTCGGCACCCACTCCGCTTGCGGCGCACATGCGAGGAAGATCGGAGGAAAGACCATCGCTCAGATCCATCATGCAATGGACGTAACCGCATTGAGCAAGCCACAAGCCGGCTTCGCAGCGTGGTTCAGGTTTTCGATGCGCCTGAACTGCCTCTTTTTGAATCCGGGATCGCGGGCGCAAACATCCACCTTGAAGAACTATCAATCCTGCCGCGGACAAACCCAGAACCCCCGTAACAAATAGAAGATCTCCGGGCTTTCCGCCTGCACGATAAAGAACTTTTCGCTTCAGGGATTCTCCAAGGGCGGTAATCGAGATCAGTATTCCGCTTTTTGAACTGGAAAGATCTCCTCCTATCAAACTCGCGCCCTTTGCGCCGCCAAATTCTGTCATACCGCCGTAGAATTCGAGTATCCATTTCTCGGACACATCCGGCGCAAGCGCCAGCGAGACCGTGTAGAAACGGGGCCGTGCTCCCATCGCCGCCAGATCGCTTAAATTCACCGCAATCGATTTGCAGCCCAGTTCGCGGGGAGTCATCCATTTCCTGCGGAAATCAATATCCTCCAGAAGCATATCCGAAGTGACAAGCCAATATTCCAGCGCATTCGGGGGAAGAATTACGGCTGCATCGTCCCCTATTCCCTTCTTTACCGAAATATTCGCCGCAGGATATCGGTTTTGTAGCAGGCGGACGATCCTGTTTTCACTGGCAGGAGGCATGGAGACTCACTCAAAGGCTCGAATATCTGAACAATTACGCGAGGGCACGGCGGAGCACATCCGTTACTCTATCAATCAGGATGACCTCCACCTCTTTCCTCAGCTGTTTGGGAATTTCGTACAAATCCTTTTGGTTCTGGCGCGGAATCATCACCGTGCGAATTTTGCCCCGGTGCGCCGCCAGAATTTTTTCCTTAACACCGCCAACCGGCAGGACATCGCCTCGCAAAGTAATTTCACCGGTCATAGCAATGCTCTTATGAACCGGGCGTCCTGTGCAAGCGGAAATGAGGGCCGTCGCCAGAGTAACTCCTGCAGAGGGCCCGTCCTTAGGAATGGCTCCTTCCGGTATGTGGATGTGGAAATCGTGCATGGCAAAAAACTCATCGGCAATGCGATATTCCCTGGAGTGAGCCCGCGCATAGCTGAGGGCTGCGTGAGCGGATTCTTTCATAATGTCGCCCATTTGCCCAGTGAGGATAAGGCTTCCTTTCCCGTTCATCGCCTGGGCTTCCACAAAGAGCACTTCTCCCCCGACCGGTGTCCAGGCGAGTCCTGTCGCGATCCCCACTTGATCGTGTCGGAGGCGTTCCTCCGGCATATTTCGCGACGGTCCCAGGTAGCTTTTGATCTTGGCTTCAGTCAAGACTACCGGCTTTCGCCTGCCTATCGCGAATTTCATCACAACCTTGCGGCAGATTGTCGCGACTTCACGTTCCAGATTCCGAAGTCCGGCTTCCCGTGTGTACCCGCGAATAATGGTTCGAAACATCGGATCCGGCATGATCAGGTCTTTGCCGGTCAAGCCGTGCGCCTCAAGTTGTTTGGGCAAAATGTGGCGGCCGGCTATCGCGATTTTTTCCTCCTCGGTATAACCGGAAAGAAAAATGATTTCCATGCGATCCCGGAATGCCGGGTGAATTGTGTCCAGCACATTCGCGGTGGTAATAAAAAGCACGTTGGAGAGGTCGAAGGAAACTCCAAGATAATTGTCGCGGAAGCTGTTGTTCTGTTCGGGATCAAGTACTTCGAGCAAAGCTGAGGACGGGTCGCCTCGAAAATCGGCGCCCAGCTTATCGACCTCGTCCATCATAAAAACCGGGTTTCTCGACTTGGCCTGATGCAAACCCTGAAGGATTCTGCCTGGCATAGCACCGACATATGTTCGCCTATGCCCCCGAACCTCTGCTTCATCATGCACACCACCCAGGCTTAACCGGACAAATGATCGCCCCAGTGCGCGGGCGATGGATTTGCCCAAAGAAGTTTTGCCCGTTCCTGGAGGACCCACGAAACAAAGAATGGGACCCTTGCTGTCCTGCTTCAGCTTTCGCACCGCGAGATGCTCGATGATTCTCTCTTTGATTTTATCCAGACCATGGTGGTCTTCGTTGAGGATTTTTTTGGCTTTCCTGAGATTGAGATTATCTTTGGTTTGAAAGCTCCAGGGGAGCACAACCATCCAGTCCAGATACGTCCGGACCGTGGCAGTTTCAGCCATGTCGGGAACCATTCGCTCAAGCCGTCGCACCTGGCGGTCGAATTCCTCCCTCGCCTCCTTGGGCATCTTCGCTTCATCCGCTTTTTTTATGTAATTGCGGATGTCCTCGGACAGCTCGTTTCCCTCACCCAATTCTGTCTGGATGGCTTTGAGCTGCTGACGCAGGAAAAATTCTTTCTGCCCTTTGTCTATTTCATCTTTTGCCTGTGTGTTGATCTGTTGCTGGACCTCGAGCAGCTCCACCTCCCGGGCAAGCAGTTCGTGTATTCGTTTCAATCTTTTTGAAGGATCGAGGATTGAAAGTATTTCCTGGGCTTCTTCTATCTTCAGCGAGAGGTTCGATGCAACCAAATCGGCCAACCGGCCCGGATCATCCAGGTTTGCTGCAATGACCATCACTTCCTGCGAAATGTTTTTGCCTAACGCGGCGACTTTTTCGAGCGCAGAGCTGACATTCCGCATCAATGCTTCCAGCTGCACGCCGGAAATGTCACGGGTTACTTCTTCCAAAACTTTAATGTGCGCCTGAATGTAAGGACGCTGGTCTTCCCAGCTCTGCACCTTGGCTCTGGCAATTCCCTGAACTAGAACCCGGACTTTCTGTTCCGGTAATTTGAGCATTCGGATTACCGCTCCGACTGTTCCGATGTCATACATGTCTTTGGACATAGGGGTATCGCCCTCCTGATCCCGCTGTGTTACGAGCAGGACCATCCGGCTTTCTGACAACGCCTGGTCGACAGCGCTGATCCCTCTTTCTGTGGTCACGAGGAGCGGAATAATAGTATACGGATAGGTAACCACATCCGGGAGAGGCAGAACAGGCAGAATGCTTGGAATTTCAATTCGCTCTTCCTGCTTGATCGTGTCGTCCTTTTGGAACCCACTCTCATTCATTTCAGGAGCAGACATAATGCCTTTTCACCTCTGTGCCTGGTTTCGATAATATTTTCAATAACTTGAGCCGCCATGATCGATATCACCTATCGAATATCCATCTCCATCCTTCCGAAACCACTGATTTCGATTCCAAACCCTATGGCAAAGTTTCAATCTGTCTTTCCGCTATCTTAATGCTCACGGTTTCACCCCTCCGGTCCTTTAGTTTCGGCAGTTCAATCGTGAGTATTCCCTTGTCGAGATAAGCGCTGGCCTGGCGAGGATCTACCGTCCAACTAATCTGCAGTGTTCGGTCAAATCTGCCGTATCTTCGTTCCAGGCAGTAGTAGCAGAGAAATTTCCGGGAAGAAACAGGCTCCCGTTTTACGCCTTGGATGCGCAGATTTTCACCTTTGAAACTTATGGAGATGTCGGAGGCTTTCACGCCCGGCAGCTCGACCCGGATAACAACGTGGCTTTCCGTTTGGCATTTATCTACAGGAGGAGTCCAGGATCCAATGGAAAGGGGATCCAGGAAATCATCCCTGTCCAATAGGAGATCCGGAGATTTGGAGAGCTTCTCCCGGGGAATTTTTGATTTCACTGCTTTCTTGAACACCATCGGTTTACCTGCTTCTGAAGGTAGACGCGGCGTCCCGCCGCGCAAATCAGCTCTGTAAACGGTGGTGAATCGAACGCGGCGAGACGCCGCGTCTACCTAATATATACGCCACCGGAGAGCCGCCGACTATGAGGACTTTTATTATTACTATTATTGCTTTTTTTCGAAAAGTTCGTTGATCTCAGTCATAAACTCACTGACATCTTCGAACTCGAGGTACACTGAGGCGAACCTCAAATAAGCGACTTTATCTATCTGCCTGAGTTCTGAGAGAAGTATCTTCCCTATGTTGACGGATTCCAGCTCTCGTTCCGGGCTTTCCTGGACTGTTTGTTCAACTTTGTCGACAATCTTCTCAAGCTGGGTAAGGCTGACGGGGCGTTTTTCACAGGCTTTGAGAAGCCCGTTAAGAATTTTGTTCCGATCGAATCGTTCCCGGCCGCCGTCCTTTTTCACGACCATGTAGGGAATTTCATCGCTGCGCTCATAGCTGGTAAATCGCCGCGCGCAATTCAGGCACTGGCGTCTGCGCCGGATCGAATCCCCATCCCGGCTTTCACGTGAGTCAACAACCCGATCTTTTAGATAACCGCAGTAAGGACATTTCATCCGCTGGCGTCGACCTCGCTCCTGATTGGCTCAAACTCAAGAATACAAAGGTTTTGGAAGAATTAATAGAGAATTCTTACATAGCCGGAATTGAATCAGGGCGGCGGTGATCCGGATTTTACTGGAGAACGGGAGCCAAATGCCCGATATCGACATAGGGAGGAACTGTTATGCGGTTTTGGGTCCTGTTGATGCTTTGCATGATTTTTCCTGATCTTCACTCCGAGGAAGTGCCTGAAATAAAGCTGTCCAATCCGGAAACCCCTTATGTGGAGCGGGAAGAAAAGCAATTCAATTTCTACCCCGGGGGGAAACTCGAGATTTCGGCAGGCGCAGCAGGGAATGTTAAAATCGTCGGATGGCAGAAGGGCTCCGTCCGGATGGAGGCGGAGAAGATCATTTATTACCTTCCTCCGGAAAAGGCAAAAGCGATTATTGAGCAGAATCCAATCCGGGTTAAATGGAACCAGACAATCGCATCGATCCGGACCGCAGGCCCGCCCTCATTGGAAATGGAAATAAACCTCACGATATATGTCCCGCAATACAAGACAGACATCAAAACGAACATAAGTCACGGGGACTTTTCCATCGATTCGGTAAACGGATGGATCGAAACAACGATTCTGCAAGGCAACGTCAGCGCTCAATCAACATCCGGATATTTTTCGGCCATTACTCAGCAGGGAGACGTACAGGTAGAAATGTCAGGTAAAAGGTGGAACGGTCAGGAATTCGCAGCCTCTACTCAGCTGGGTTCAGTGAACCTTCTTCTCCCGGTGAATTATTCGGCTGCTCTCCAGCTGGAAACGCGCGACGGAAAAATATCTGTCGATTTCCCTCCCCAGGTGGTGGACGGTGAGCCGACGCCTCCCAGCATTTTGATCAAAAAGAGTGCCCAGTTCATGAAAGCCGCCGTTGGTGATGGCGGCGCCCCGATAAAGCTGTTCACCTATGCCGGCGACGTCACCCTGTCAAAAAAAACCCTGCCTTAGAATCTCGGGAACGCCTGGCTCGCGACAATCATCAGTGGTCACACTACCGTTGCTCCTAACTTTTCGGACCCGTGCTGATCTGCGTTGATTCGGGTTCAATTTCTCGTTCTTGAATAACACCATCCTCTCCGCAGTCAGCAGCATGAAATCCAGGCGGACGGCGTTGCCACTCCGCCGCACCTTTCGCAAGACCCGTCGCTCCGAGCAGCTTCGCATTGAGAGAGCCACCGGTAAAAAGCATCTCCTCCATAGCAGCATCTACATGTTGAAGGTCTAATTGCCCCGAATCGCCATCCTGAAGATAGAACTGTGCGGCCCGTCGCATCAGTTCCTTGATGAAAGCTGCGCTAGCTCCCTTTGTCTTCCTGACCAGGTCCTGCGTGATGTTATCCGAAAGAGCCAGGCCGCACGCATAAAGCCGGATCAATTGCTGCCG
>JAHFUH010000356.1 GCA_023265215.1 Acidobacteriota bacterium | reverse complement strand
ATCAGGAAACGGCTGATCGGGTGTGAATCTTCGCTGTGGATCTTCCCCACAAGTATTTTATTTGCTGCGCGGCAAAGCCATAGCGGTCGAAAATCGAAGCTCTTCAGATGAGTGAATAACAATCGCAGCGCGGGATCGAGCGTGATTGCGAGGAAGGCCGCAACGATCATCGAGAGATTTTTTGTGTACGCCAGCGGCTTGAACAGGCGTCCTTCCTGCGCTTCAAGCGTGAGCACCGGCAGAAAAGAAACAGCGATCACAAGCAAAGCGTAGAAACTGGGACCGCCAACTTCTTTAACGGCTGATATAACTACGTCGCGAAAGCTTCCCTGTCTTCCTCCCTGTTCCCAATGCTCCAGTTTCTTATGGGTTTGTTCCACAACGACGATCGCGGCGTCGACCATGGCGCCAATGGCGATCGCTATGCCGCCCAGCGACATTATGTTGGCCGTAACTCCGAGCATGCGGAAGGGAATGAATGAGATCAGGACGGCGATCGGGATGGTGATGATGGGTATTGCGGCGCTTGGAAAGTGCCAGAGAAAAAGAAGAATGATGAAAGCCACGGTTAGGATAACTTCGATCAGAGTGGTTTTCAGGTTATCCATCGATCGGCGGATCAGATCGGAGCGATCGTAGATAGGGACGATCTTAATGCCTTCAGGCAAGCCCGGCTCGATCTGCTTGATTCTGGCTTTTACGCGGTCGATGACGTCGAGCGCGTTTTCCCCCTGGCGCATCACGATAATTCCGGAAACGGCTTCGCCCGTTCCGTCGAGATCCGAAACGCCGCGGCGCAGATCCGGTCCCATGACAACCTGGCCGATATCGCGGACACGAATCGGCGTACCGTTTTCGCTGGCTACCAGGGCTATTTTCTCGATGTCCTGAATGGAGCGCGCATAGCCCAGCCCGCGCACCATATATTCGGTGCCGCCAAACTCAATCAGGCGTCCGCCGACATCGTTATTCCCGCCACGCACGGCATCAACTACACGGCTGATCGGGATTCCATAAGCCTGGAGGCGATTCGGATCGACGTTGACTTGATACTGCTTGCCAAAACCACCGATGGGCGCCACTTCGGCCACGCCGGGAACTGCCTTGAGGTAGTAACGCAGGTACCAATCCTGATACGAGCGCATATCGGCCAGAGTATGCTTGCCCGATGAGTCCACCATAACATACTGAAAGATCCAGCCCAGGCCTGTAGCGTCCGGGCCCAATTCAGTTTGCACGCCTTGAGGCAAGCGCGGAAGCACGCCGGACAGATATTCGAGTGTGCGTGAACGGGCCCAGTAAATATCCGTTCCGTCTTCAAAAATGGCGTACACGTAGGAGTATCCGAAATCTGAAAACCCCCGCACGGCACGGACCTTCGGCGCACCCAGCATCGCAGTGACAATCGGGTAGGTGACCTGATCTTCGATGATATCGGGGCTCCGGTCCCAGCGCGAGTAGACAATAACCTGCGTGTCGCTGAGGTCGGGGATGGCGTCGAGCGGAACGTGCGTCATCGACCACCAGCCCGCCAAAGCGGCCGCAGCAGCAAGAAGAATCACAAGGAATCGGTTATTGGCGGAAAACTCGATAATACGATTAATCATGGTTGGCTGCTCATTGTGGAATGAACTGAGTGAGTTTGAGGATTTTCGTTTTTCGCTTGCTGAGTCAGATATTTCCCGGGATCCACTTCGAACTTTCGCTTGCAAAGGTCAGAACAGAAATAGTAGGTCTTCCCTTTGTATTCTGCTTTGATCACTCCAGGCGTTGATGGGTTCACATCCATTCCGCAAACCAAATCCTTGACGGATTTTTCAGGGTTCACGCTTTCCATTTCCTGCCGGCTGTATTTGCCCGGATCCTTGTCAAACTTGCCCTTGCAGAGATCGGAGCAGAAGTAATAGGTCTGCCCTTTGTAATCCGTTTTCTTGTTTCCAGATTTCCGCGGATCCACGCCCATTCCGCATACAGGATCGATAACATAATCCTCCGGAAGTCCGGCGGCCGCCAGTTTCAAGCGGCTCTCCGAGTTAACAAGAAATGCCCCCGATTCCACAATTTTTTCCCCAGGCTTTAACCCCCTGGTGATTTCAATCCGATCGTTGAATGTCCACCCGGTTTCCACCTCGCGTGGCTCCAGATAGCCGTTGCCACGGTCGACAAAAACCGTTTTGCGCAGGCCGGTATCCACGACGGCGTCCATCGGAATGGTCACAGATGCGGGGATGTTGACCGGAAACTCCACGTTAACAAACATGTCGGGCCTAAGTTTGAAATCCGGATTCTCAACTTCGAGCCTCACCTTGAGCGTTCGGGTTGCTGCGTCAAACTGTGGCAGGACACTGCTCACACGCGCCTGAAAAACACGACTTGGATTCTGTTCCGAGCGCACCTGCGCAATCAGGCCGGGCTGGACATAATCCGCTTCCTTCTCGAACAGGTCCGCGAGAATCCAGACCCGGCTTAAGTCCTCAATGCGATAGAGTTCGGCTCCCTTCTCATATCGATAGCCTGGCGATATGTTGCGAAGGCGCACGAAACCCGCGGCGGGAGCGACGAGATAGATCTTTTGCACCAGCCGCCGGTCACGGGCAATCTCGGTCTCCTGTAGATCGCTCATCCCCATGTTCTTGAGTGTGTCTTTGGATTGCTGGATGTTGGAACTGGTCAGCTGAACCTGCTGTTTGGTTTCGGTTTGAGCAGCCTGGAACCTGTCCATGGCATTCAAAGCGTAGATATACGCCTGCTCGGCGCCCAGAAACTCAGGGCTGTAGAAAGCCCCGAGAATTTCGTTTTTCTTAACAAAACTCCCGACCGTATTTGGCAGTGCGTCCACAATCCAGCCGTCAAGTGCTGCTGAGATTCTGTACACTCTGGTCTCGTCCACCGCTACCCGCCCAAGAATACGGACACTGTGAGGGCCGCCGGTCATCTCGACCTGGCCGATACGCAACCCGATTAACTGTTGGTGTTCAGGGCTGATCCGCACCGTGCCGACAGGCATAAGCGCGGCTGAGTCCTGCGCATTGAGCATCGGATCTGCATACACGGGTTCGAGGCGCATTCCGCATGAGGGACAATCACCTGTCCGGTCGGAGATATATTGAGGATGCATCGGGCACGCATAATGGAGAATTCGCCGGTCCTCAGCAGTAAGTTTCTTATGCGGGTCCTGTGACATATACCACATACCGCCCAGAAACGATGCCGTAATAAGGACAAGAACTAATGCAATCCTGACCGCAATTTTCATGATACGAACCGCTGAATCAAGAACATTTCGATAATGAAGATTGGGATGCCTGTGACATTGGAAATACGTAGCCGAATGAAGTCCCAGTCTGTCTGACCAGGAGACATCCCCAATTCGGCCAGCGACCTCTGCGCTACAGGGCAGAGGTCGCTGGCCTGGCCTATTTTAACCCATACTCACAGGCACTGACCACCGTTTAGATGAGGTGGGTGATGATGAGCTGAGCAGTGTCGGTCTTATTTGCGGCCGTTCTGCTGCTGCCATCCGTAACTGTAAAGGTGATCGTTACTCCCGGTTTCGGAACCACGGATGTCTTCTTAGGCACCGTTACCGTGAACGTTCCGTTCAGCGGGTCGACATTCAACCAACTGGCCGGCAGCGAAAAGGATGGAATAGAGGACTTGGATGTAACCGCGATTGGCGCAACAAAGTTGTTCACCTTGTAAGTAGTTTTACCGCCAAGCAGAGAAGTTGTAGCCCATAGAGGCGGGAGGACGTTGAGTTTGTCCAGCACCACGAGCGGCCGCATCATGTCATGCTCCTCGTGTTCCAGGATATGGCAGTGATAGACGTATTCGTTGCCGCCCGTCCTGGGGCTGGTGGGAACATTGAAAGGCACATCGGGCATCTTGAACTTCATGATAATTCGGGTCACGGTGTTAGGATACATCTTCACCGTTTCCTTCCAACCCCACTCCGTTGGGGGTGGCAACATGGGCGAACCAGCGGAAGTAATGACTCCTCCCGCATAATTGCTAAACGGCTCGCGGTTGAGGATCTGGACGTTGACGAGATGGAAGTGCATCGGGTGCACATCAGCCGTCAGGTTTGCAATTTCCCAGATCTCGGTTTCGTCGACACCGACCACCTCTGTTGGGGCATCGGTAAGGAATAAACCATAATTGACAACCGTTGGATCCGGCTGGTAAGGGCTGGGAATATTGGTGCCGACCATTTGGATCAGGCGCCCGTTCTGATCGGCAGTCTCGTTCAATGTGAGTTTTCTGACAGGAATGTTTGGAGGCAGAGTAGCGCTGCCTTGCATCGGTACGAGTAGTGGGTCGTTCCAGACGAGATGCCTGCTATTGGCCAGCGCGTTCAGGTTGTCGCCGGCATCAATTTTGAGTGGGGCGTCGACTGATCGGGCTCTCTTGACATCAAATCGCATCAATACCCGCGTGTTTGGGCCGATGTTTTCTGCATGATTGTTGATGATAATTGCGGCCGGATCCGGATTGCCCGGGAAGTAATCGTTCAGCGGGTCGCCACCAGCGAAGGGAGCAGGAGCATCGTTATACAGGATGATGCTCTTTCCGGTAAAACCGGTGAAGTCCACGATGAGATCCCAGCGTTCGGCCGGGGCCGTAAGCAGGCTCGCCTTCAAAGTACTGATGACGCTGACATCGTTCGGGTCGACAAACAAGGGTATATTGCTGGGCACAACTGTGGGCTTAGGTAGAAATCCTCCCTCTGTTCCGAGCACGAAGAAATCCGGGCCTTTTGCGTTTGTTGGATTCAGGGTTGTGGTGTTGAGGGTAATCCCATCCCCGGTGCCGGCAATTGCGCTGCCATCGTCCACATACAACTGCAGGTTGAGGAACCGCGCGTTGCAGGCGTTGAGGATCCGGAACCGGTATCTCCTGGCTTCGACTTGTATCTTTGGGAAAACAGTGCCATTGACCAGCATGGTATCGCCAAACATTTCGGGTATAACTGACGGATCCGGCGGCGCACCCGATGGGTGATAAGTCTCCAGCGGCCCCCACCGTTCGAGGTAATCATGCGGATACCAGAGTGCACCCTTGGTTTTTGGTCCGGGCCAAGTAGGATCGATGCTGTCAATGTTAGTCGGATCCACGAAGATCTTGTCCTGGAAGATCAGTGGGATCTCTCGGCCGCCATTCTCGATATAAGCGGGTAATCCCTGGGTCACCAGGTAATCCTCGAACGAGTCGCGGATGATGTAGGCGCTGGCAATTCCAGCGTATGCATTGAGCCTCGTGATGTCATGGGCGTGATCGTGGTACCACATCAAACGCGCACTCTGGTCGTTGGGATAGTAGTATTCGGCTTCATTCACCGCTGCGCCGGGATTGAAAAGAGTCTTGGGATTGAGTACCGAGTTGTTGAGAAAGCTCATTCCGTGCATTCCATCGGGACCCCACCAATCATAGGGCCCGCCGTCACTGACCCACGGAACGAACCCCCCATGAAGGTGAGTGGCGAGCTTGTTCTGGGACACCGCAGCATCGGGGAAGAAGTAACCCTTGTCCACAGGCAGGATGTGGATCTGACCCCAGGAGTTGTCGACAGTCGGCAGGTTGTTTCGGAAGGTCAACTGGGTCGGTGTGCCCCTGCGGGCCACGATGATACTCCCCAGATGTTTCTGCGCCGTGCTTCCCGCAAGAATCTTGGATGGGTGGTATCCCCACAGATGGGTGGTAAATCCCGGGTACAGCTCGTCGGTAAACTGGTTGACATTGATCGTGTAGTGCTGCACTTGGTCGGAGGGACCGACAAAAGGCTTGGAGCGAAATACGTTGCCCAACTGCCAGTATCGATACCCATCGGGAGCAGCGACAGGGATGCCCGTGCCCGCTTCTATACCCCGCAAGTTCGTATTGAACAATTTCACGCTGGGTCCATTGTTATAGAACGCATAAGCGCCGCGCGTATTTCCCTT
>JAHFUH010000355.1 GCA_023265215.1 Acidobacteriota bacterium | reverse complement strand
CATTTATGACGTTTTCAAGCAACATCCCCGTCTTTTTTACATCGAAAATAACGTCAATACTGCGAATGCCCCCCCCTGTTTTTCTGGACCTGTCCAATAAAACAAACGCCGGCCGGCGTGACGCCTTCGCTCCCAGGAAAAATATGCGTCTTTAAGCAGGACGCCCTTCGATCTCCGGGCTAAAATGAAGCTGGAAGATAGCTTCAAAATCGATGCAGCCGTCCTACTGGGCTTTTTATTGCTTATCGGGAATTGCACACAAGATTTTGTACTGAAAGGGAGTTTTGACCCAGTATCTTGTGGAATTTTCGAAATAAGTCTTGACAAGCAATTGGGATTCTCTTATACCAAGTTGCGAAAGGTTTGGATGGATGAGAGTCGCACTTACATTTAATATGAAGCGTGGGGAAACGGATGAACCGCAGGAGCCTCCGGGTAAAAACTACTCAGACGCCCAGGCGGAATGGGACGCTCCGGAAACGATAGATGCGGTCCAAAAAGCGCTTTCCGAGCGTCATGAAGTCCTGCCGATTGATGCCGGCGGGGATGCTTATGGAGAGTTGCAGAAGTCGCGCCCGGACATTGTCTTTAATATAGCCGAAGGATCTTATGGTCCCTGCCGTGAAGGTTACATTCCCTCCATTCTCGAACATCTGAAAATTCCCTATACCGCAAGCGATCCACTGACATTGAGCCTCTGCCTGGACAAAGCAAGAACCAAGGAGATTCTCTCATATCATGGGCTTCCTACTTCCCGTTTTCGAGTCGTCAACGACGGCGATTTTTCATTCAACAGCCTCCACTATCCTTTGATGGTGAAGCCGCTGTACGAAGGTTCCAGCATCGGCATCCGGAACAACTCGCTCGTGAACACGCATCAGGAGATGCGGGACCAGGTCTTGTGGCTTTTTAATAATTATAATGAGCCGGCGCTTGTGGAGGAGTTTCTTCCCGGAAGAGAATTCACTGTCGCGATAATAGGGAACGGGAGTGAAGCGCGGGCTCTTCCGATTGTTGAGATTCTATTTGATTCGCTGCCGGCGGGCGTCAATCCGATTTATTCCTACGAAGCGAAGTGGATCTGGGATCAAAATTCCAATCCGCTGAAAATATTTGAATGCCCCGCAAAGCTATCCGGCGAGCTTCAGGGGGAAATCGAGAGCGCATGCCTTCGAGCTTATAATATTTTGAGGTGCCGCGACTGGTGTCGAATTGATGTGCGACTCGACGGCTCCGGACGGCCGCATATTATCGAGCTCAATCCTCTGCCCGGAATTCTGCCCTGTCCTGAAGACAACTCCTGCTTTCCGAAGGCGGCGCGGGCGGCGGGGATGAGCTACAACCAGCTGATCAACGCAGTGTTGGACATTGCCTGCAGGCGAAATGGATTGATGTAATGGGACAATACGATTGCGTGGTTCTCTACAACTCGGCGATCCTGTCAGAGCGCGAAGAATGCGAAGAGAAAATTTACCCCTCCAACGTTTTTCGGGAAGAGGTGGTTGCCATTGAAGAGAGCCTGAGAGAAGGCTGATTCAATCCATACGTGCTTGCGGTCGATTATTTCTCGAAGGATCTGATCCACACTCTTCTGAAAATTGCGCCCAAGTTTGTGTTCAACCTTTGCGAAGAAATCAACGGTAAGTGCGAGCTCGAGATGTGTGTCGCGGGATTGCTGGAGCTTCTTGGGATCCCGTATACAGGCTCGGATCCATTTGCCTTGGGGCTTGCTCTGAACAAGTTCCATGTGAAACAGATCCTCCGTTCCGCCGGTGTTCCCACAGCCCGCGGCTTCGTGTGCTACCCGGGGCAGAAGGCTGCGGTTCCGCGGGGCATGCGGTTTCCCATGATGGTGAAGCCAAGCCGCCAGGACGCCAGTTTGGGGATCAACAGCAACTCCGTCTGTTTCACTGTCGAGCAACTGCAAAAACAGATTCTATATATTCACAAAGCATACGAGCAGGAAGCTTTGGTCGAGGAATTCCTGGACGGGAGGGAGTTCAACGTTTCGGTGATTGGCGACAAGAATCCTGAAGTGTTGGCCATTTCCGAAATAAACTTTGCGGGATTGCCGGAGGACGAACCGAAAATTGTGAGCTATCGTGCCAAGTGGGACGAAGAGAGTCCTATGTATCAGTTCACAATTCCGATATGTCCCGCGGATCTTCCGAAGCGGCTTGAAACCCGAATAAAGAACATTGCGATTCGAAGCAGTCAGTGCATTGGCTGCCGGGATTATGCGCGCGTGGATATGCGTGCGGATTCCCGTGGCAGCATTTACGTGCTTGAAGTCAATCCGAATCCCGATATTTCACCCAAAGCAGGATTTGCCAGAGCCGCGCGTTCGGCCGGATATTCCTATTCCGATATCATTCTTCGGATTAGCGAAACGGCCATGGAACGCGGGGCTCAAGTTGCAGCCGCCGTTTATGCATTCTGACGATCACCCTGCTGTTTTAATTCGACCGATGACACTGGCGGACCGCACCGCCATCGCCGAATTGATTGTGTCGGTGGAAAATTTCAATAAATCCGAAACTGATTGCGCCCTGGAATTGGTCGATATTTATCTACAGGATGAGAAGCAATCCGACTACAACGTGGCGATTGCGGAAGACTCCAACTCAAAAATACAGGCGTACGCCTGCTGGGGACCGGTGCCGCTTACAAAAGGCGCCTTTGATCTCTATTGGATTGCAAGCCGGCCGCTATCTCGCGGACTTGGATTTGGGCGGGCTCTCATGCATTGGGTGGAGCAGAGCGTGATGTCATCGAGAGGCCGGCTTCTGATCATTGAGACTTCATCAAAAGAATCGTACAAAAATACCGTTGGATTTTATAGCAGCATTGGTTACGAGGAGATTGCGCGCATAAAAGATTTTTACGACATCGGGGATGACAAGCTGATTCTTGCAAAAAGGCTTTCCTGATAAGGAGACAGGCTCGCACATGGAACATATGGAGCAGTGGACGATTGATTTGCGCAACAGCATCACCAATGGGGACATGATCGCCCGGGACTTCGAAACCGAGGCCGAAGGAATCAACGCCGTCTGCAAGACGTATCCGATGCGGATTCCGCGGTACTATTATAATTTGATCCGGGAGATTGGAGATCCGATCTGGAAACAATCGGTGCCTTCCATCAATGAATTACTGGATGATGATTCCCCGGAGTATCCGTTGCAGGAGGAGGAAGACAGCCCCGTTCCGCGATTGACGCATCGCTATCCCGATCGAGTCCTGCTGCTGATCACGGATCGATGCCCGATGTATTGCCGATTCTGCACGCGCAAAAGGATGGTGGGCAGGACTAGCGTCATCACCGAAAAAACCATTGCGATGGGAATTGATTACATCCGCAGCCACACCGAAATCCGTGACGTGCTCCTGTCGGGTGGAGATCCTCTGATGGTAAACGATCGCAAGCTTGAACTCATCATCTCCAGTATTCGCGCCATAAGCCATGTGGAGATTATTCGTATCGGGACCAGATTCCCCTGTGTTCTGCCGAGCCGGATTACGGACGATCTCTGCAATATGCTCAAAAAATACCACCCCATTTTCGTGAACACTCACTTCAATCATCCGAGCGAGATCACGCCTCAATCAAAGGAAGCCTGCGAACGCCTTGCGGGTGCGGGCATCCCGCTTGGCTGCCAGACGGTTCTGATGAAGGGCATCAACGATAATCCCGTGATATTGAAAGAACTGATGCACAAGCTTCTCATGATGCGGGTTCGCCCCTATTACCTGTACCAGGCCGATCTTACGCGCGGGACCAATCATTTTCGGACGAGAGTGGAGAGCGGGCTGCAGGTGATGCAGGCTTTGAGAGGGTATACGACAGGTTTTGCCGTTCCTCAATTCGTCATTGATGCGCCCGGAGGCGGGGGGAAAATTCCGCTGATGCCGGACTACGTGATCAAATTTGATGAAAGGGAAATCGTGTTGCGGAACTTCGAAGGGAAAGAATTTTGCTATCCGCAGGCGGATCAGCAATATGTCAAAGACACCCGCGAAATTGAGCTGATCAATTTCTAATCCGCTGGGAGATCCACCGGCTCTGCCGGTAGGGCAGCAAAAGTTTGATCTTTTCGGGAGTATGGTTTACGCCTCCTCTATTTATTGGATTCTAAGGGGCTGTCCACGTCAACGTTGGCGAAAACAGTGATCGTTGACGTGCACGTGCTCGTAGCCGTTGATGGCTTTTGAAGAATTTGGTTTCGACCTGGCCCCTTTGAGGAGCCCGCAACCGTAAAGCCTCCGGCTCTGCCCTCGCTGTTACCCACAGGCGACACTGAGGGTTTGGATTGGCCCATCATTGCTCAGGATGCCGATTGAGGCCCGAAGGGCCGCCAGTGAATAGGCCCGGCCGCCAGGCCGGGCCTAGATTGTTGGTGACGATGAGCGCTGAAGGCGCGGCACTTTATGATGCGATTTCGTTTGAGTGCCGCGCTTTCAGCGCTCATTCAATCGAAATCGTTAACCCCGGCCTTACGGCCGGGGCTATTCACCGCCGGCCCTTCGGGCCTGAGCCGAACGAGCATTTAGACTCTGGAGAATCGCCGTGATGCGTCATCTACCCACAGTGTCAACTGTGTCCTGCAGCCAGGGCTTTGCCGGTGGATACTTAGTTTCGTTCTTCTTGCCTGTTTCCCGGCACTGAAGTGCCGGGGCTATTTTCGCCGCGTCCCTCTAGGGCGCGCGCTATAACGGCATAGCTTTTTCGCCCCGCCATAGGCGGCGGTTTACCTTAATGGGAATTACACGAATTACACATATTCAGTGAAATCCGTGGCATCATTTTTGTTTGCAGTAGATTTTTCAAACCTCTTCTTGCGCTGTCGGCTTGGCGCTGTTAATCTGCGTTTTACGAATTCAACAATAGCTCTTAATCAAAATATTTTCGGAGATCTGCGATGAAGTTCATATTTGTGACAGGCGGAGTTCTTTCATCATTGGGCAAAGGGCTTGCGAGTGCGTCCATCGGATGCCTGCTGGAATCCCGCGGTTTCAAAATCAACTTCCTCAAACTGGATCCGTACATCAATGTGGATCCGGGCACGATGAGCCCATTTCAACACGGAGAGGTCTTCGTTACCGATGATGGTGCGGAAACCGATCTGGATTTGGGGCACTACGAGCGGTTTACCAGTGTGCGCCTGAGTCACGACAATAACTCGACGACGGGCAAGATCTATCAGACCGTCATCGATAAGGAGAGGAAAGGGGAATTTCTCGGCAAAACAGTCCAGGTCATTCCCCATATCACAAATGAAATAAAGTTGGCGATACGCCGCGTTGCTCAGGACGTGGATGTGGCCATCATCGAAATTGGCGGTACCGTGGGCGATATCGAGAGCCTCCCGTTCCTGGAATCGATTCGCCAGATGCGCAACGAAGTGGGGAGGGAAAATACAATCTTTGTCCATTTGACATTGGTTCCTTTCATCGGCACTTCCGGAGAATTGAAGACGAAGCCGACGCAGCACAGCGTGAAGGAGCTTCGAGAAATCGGTATACAACCGGATATACTCCTTTGTCGAACCAACCGTCTGCTTCCCAAAGACATCAAAGCCAAAATCGCCCTTTTCTGTAATGTGCTCGAAAAGGATGTCGTGACAGCTCTGGATGTTAAGAACATTTACGAAGTGCCGTTGGTTTATCACAGTGAAGGACTCGACGACGCAATTGTGAGTCACTTGAATTTGCCGGCGCACACACCGGACTTGCGTCGCTGGGAAAATATGGTGCGTCAAAATCCAATCGACACGGTGAACATCGGGATTGTCGGCAAATATGTGGAATTGGAAGATTCCTACAAGAGCCTCAACGAGGCTCTTTATCACGGAGGCCTCGCCAATAATCTCAAGGTACAGCTCAAGTGGGTGGAATCCGAAGGGTTGCTGGACGAAATGGTAGACGAGCAACTCGATC